>JAEYZO010000362.1 GCA_023428035.1 Pseudomonadota bacterium
CTCTCGCTCCGCGTGCAGGCCACGCCGCTGCGCGACGGCGGGGTCGTGGCGGGCTGGCTCCTGCACCTCGCCGCGCGCGGAGACGCCGAGGGCGACGCGCCCGACGCGCCGGTGGAGTTCCAGGGGATGCTCACCCGCGACCCGGGGATGAAGCAGGTGTTTCACGTGCTCCGCCGCGCGGCGCGCAGGGACGTCCCGGTGCTGGTGCGGGGCGAGACGGGCGCTGGCAAGGAGCTCGTCGCGCGCGCGATCCACGCGCTATCACCCCGGTCGCGCGGGCCCTTCCGCGCGGTGAACTGCGCGGCGCTGCCGGCTTCGCTCCTGGAGAGCGAGCTCTTCGGCCACGTGAAGGGCGCCTTCACCGGCGCGACGCACAACCACCCGGGGATCTTTCGCCTCGCCGACCACGGCACGCTCTTCCTCGACGAGGTCGCCGAGATGCCCGTGGAGCTGCAGGCCAAGCTCCTGCGCGCGCTCGAGACCCGCACGGTGATCCCCGTGGGCGCAACGGAGCCCGTGGCCGTCGACGTGCGGGTCGTGGCCGCGACGCACCAGTCGCTGCGACGCGCGGTCGAGAGGGGCGCCTTCCGCGCGGACCTCATGTACCGCCTGCGCGTGGTGCCGATCTTCCTGCCCCCCTTGCGAGCGCGCCGCGGTGATGTCGCCCTCCTCACGGAGCGCCTCGTCGAGCGCTTGAACGCCGCGGGCGAGCGGCGGGTGACGCGCGTCGCGCCGGGCGCGATGTCCGCGCTGGAGCGCTACCCCTGGCCGGGCAACGTGAGGGAGCTGCACAACGCGCTGGAGTACGCCTTCGTGATTGGCGAGGGGCCGACGCTCACCGCGAGCGACCTGCCGCCCGAGGTCACGCAGACGGAGCCCGACGAGGCGGCGCCGATCGAGGAGACGAGCGCCGAAGGAGAGGCCTCGCCCGAGGTGCAGCGGATCCAGCGGGCGCTGAAGCGCACGGGGGGCAACCGCACGAAGGCCGCGACGATCCTCGGGGTGAGCCGCGTGACGCTGTGGAGGCGGATGCGAGAGCTCGGGCTGGAGGGGTAGCGGGCGCTTGACGGCGGTCGACGCGCCGCGCTCCCCTGGCGGCGTGCAACTCCCCCACGACGACGTCGAGTTCTTCTACGAGGTGTTCACGGCCCTCCTGGAGTTCGTGAACCGAGAGCGCCGCGTGGCGCCGGGGGTGTCGATGGAGCAGGCGCTCCAGACCGCGCCCGAGCACGCGATGAAGGTGCTCAGAGCGCTCTGGGCGGATGACGGTCTCCGCGAGCGCTTCGTGTCGGAGAACCCCGCGGGGCTCTCGCCGCGCGCGCTCGCCCTCGTCGCGAGCTGGCGGCACCGCGTGAGCGGGAGCTTCTTCGTCTTTCGCCAGCTCAAGAAGCACGCGATCTTCCTGCTCAACGACCACGCCGACACGGGCTACGGGGTGTTGGGGCTGCGGAGGCCGATCGAAGAGAACCTCCCCTTCCTGCCGTGCCTCGTGACGACGGTGCTGCTCCCCTTCGAGGGGCGCATCGTCTACGACTCGCTGCTCGCGTATCAGCCGATCTCCTTCGGCGGGGGCGTGCGCCGGATGCTCGCGGACAGCTACCGCCGCGCGAAGCTCGTGACGAGCCTGGGCCCGCCGGTCACGCCCCTCGCGACGCTCACCGTGGGCCCCCCCGCGAAGCCCTCGAAGCCCGCGAAGCCCGCGAAGCCTCGGGCGCCGAAGGGGAGCGAAGCCGCGGCGAAGACCTTGAAGGACCCGGGCCGCTGCGAGGGCTGCGGCGCGGTGCTCTCGAAGCGCGCGATCACGAGGCACGTCGCGGGCTGCGCGACCTTCACCGCGCCGAAGGAGGGGAAGCGCGGACTGATCTACCAGCTCATGGTCGACGCGCCCGCGATGCCCGAGTATTGGATGGTCGTCGAGGCCGGGCCCACGGCGACGCTGAAGCAGCTCGACAAGTTCCTGCGCGACACGTGGTTGGAGTGCTGCGGGCACCTGAGCGCGTTCACCATCGGCGGGCAGAGCTACGCCTCACAGCCAGACGACAGCGGGTATATGGACGAGCGCACGATGAGCGCGCGCGTCGCGCAGTGCGTCGGCGTCCGGCAGTGGCGCTACGAGTACGACTTCGGCTCGACCACCGAGCTCCGCGTGCGCGTGCTGGGATCGAGGGAGGGGTCGGGCGGGCCCGTCACGCTGCTCGCGAGGAACCTCGACCCGCCGCTCGCGTGCGTGCGCTGCGGCGCGCCCGCGACGAAGGTGTGCATGGTCTGCAACTCGATGGAGCCTGGGTGGCTCTGCGCGAAGTGCGCGAAGCGGCACGAGTGCGAAGACGCCATCAACCGCGTGGTGAACTCTCCGCGCTGCGGGGTGTGCGGCTACCCCTGAGGAGCGCGGAGGACCCTCAGGAACGCTGAGGGCCCCCCTCAGAAACTACGATTGGATCCACCTCGCCGCGGTGGGCAGGTTCTGCGCGTCGACGCAGACGAACCCTTCGAGGTGAACCATGAACAACACGGTGGAATTCGCCGCGCGCGCCCTCCTCATCGGCGGCGGCGCGACGGCGGTGATGGACCTCTGGGCCGCCCTGCTCCGCAGGCTCGGCGTGCCCTCCCTCGACTTCGCGCTCCTCGGCCGCTGGCTCGCGCACCTCCTCCGCGGCCAGTGGTTCCACGAGGCCATCGCGCGCTCGGCCCCCGCGCGCGGAGAGCTCGCCCTCGGCTGGCTCGCGCACTACTCCATCGGGGTCACCTTCGCCGCGCTCACCCTCGCGGTCTTTGGCCTGCGCTGGGCGCGTTCTCCAACTCTCCTCCCAGCGCTCTTCATCGGGGTGGTGACCGTCGCGGCGCCGCTCTTCATCCTGCAGCCCGCGCTCGGAGCCGGCGTCGCGTCGATGAAGACGCCGCGGCCACTCTTCAACAGCGCCAAGAGCCTCGTCACCCACGCCGTGTTCGGCGTCGGGCTCTTCGCCGCCGCGCGCCTCACCGCGTCGCTCCTCCCCGCCGGCGAGTGAGCGCGCCTCCCCTTCATCCAACACAAGAAACGAGAGACGTCTGCCATGACGACGAGCCCTACCGTCTCGATCCCGCCGCCCGCTGCGCCCGCGCGCTCGCTGGGCCTCGCGCTCGCGCCGATCTGCGCCGTGGTCTTCCTCGAGTTCCTCGCGATGGGGCTGCCGCTGCCCGTGCTCCCGCTGCGCGTACACGGCGCGCTGGGCTACGGCTCCTTCGTGGTCGGCCTGGTCGTCGGCGCCCAGTCGTGGGCGACGCTCCTCACCCGCCACGCCGCGGGGACGGCCTCTGACCGCCGCGGCCCTCGCGGCGCGGTGGTCAACGGCCTCGCGCTCTCGGCCCTCGCGGGCGCGACCTACGCGCTCTCCGCCGCGGTGTCGTCACCGACGCTCAGCCTCGCGGTGCTGCTCCTCGGCCGCGCTCTCCTCGGCCTGGGCGAGAGCCTGGTCATCACCGGCGCGCTCTCGTGGGGCGTGGCCCTCGCGGGGCGCGAGCGCTCAGGCGTGGTGATGTCGTGGGTGGGCGTCGCGATGTACGCCGCGCTCGCCGCGGGCGCTCCGCTCAGCGCGGCGCTCGACGCGCGCGCGGGCTTCTCGGGGG
>JAEYZO010000399.1 GCA_023428035.1 Pseudomonadota bacterium
CCGTGAGCTCGCAGCGCCACCAGTCGTCGGCGCTCCCCGCGGGAGCGTCGACCTCGCGCGTCGCCGTGAAGGGGTCGGCGTTCACCGTCACCGGCTCGGTGGCGTCTCCGTTGCGCACGAAGCGCAGCGTCGCGCCCATCGCGCCCGTCACCGTCGCGCGCAGCGTCACGCGGCGGTCGCGCACGGTGTCTCCCACCATCGCCTCGCCCGCGCGCAGGTCGACCATCGGGTCGTCGGGGCCCTGGAGCTTCACCACCGTGCGCCCCGCGCGCACCGCCGCGAGGATCGCGGGCACGCTCAGCTCCGTCGCGTACACCATCGTGGTCGGGCCGCCGATGGGGCTGGAGAGCGAGCCCGTGTCGGCGCCGGCGCGGTGGTCGTCGCTGCCGCCGATGGGGGCGACGTGCTCTCCGCGCGAGAGGTACTGCTCCCAGAAGCGCAACGAGCGGCGATAGAAGAGGTTGCCCGTGACGGAGTACTGACCGTTCTGCACCTCGACGGCGGCGACGGTGCCGGGCGGTTCCATGTGGCCCCACGAGCAGCCGATGCAGAGCTCGCCGAGGTTCAGCACCGGGTGGTTGATCGCGAAGAGCGCGCCCTGCGCGGCGGTCGCGGCGGTGATGGCGTCGATCGTCACCGCGGGGTCGGTGCCTCCCACGCGGAAGTCGACCCACCGCGTCGCGCCGATGGCGTTGGCGTGGCCCTGGTACGTGGTGACCTCGGTGCCAGGGACGAAGAGCAGCGCGGGGTGACGCGCCTGCGCGGCGACGATGTAGTCGACCTGCGAGGCGGTGTTGTGCTCGGAGAGCTCGACGAAATCGAGGCCGCGGCCGCGGGCGAAGGTGGCGACCTCGTCGAGGGTGGGCGACGCGTCTCCGCTCTCGCGCGAGTGCACGTGAAAGTCCCCCGCGTACCAGCGCGGCCCCGTCGAGAGCGCAGGGACGTGCGCGTAGGGCGCGCGCTCGGGCTGCGCGGCGAGTGTGGGGGTTGTGCGGAGGATCACCTCGACGTGGTAGCGGGCGGGGCGCTCGACGACCTTCGCGAGGCCGACGAGGAGCTGCCACTGCCCCGCGGGGATCGCGCCGGGGACGTAGCTCCGCGAGGCCGCGCTCACAGACACCACGGCGGGCGCGGTGTTGCCGCCGCCCCATCCGCGGAAGCGCGCCGGGTCGGCGAGGCCCCAGTCGAGGATGTTCATCTCGGAGCGGTCGTCGTGGCGGACCTCGATCTCCTGCACGCCCTCGGGCACGGTGAAGGGCACCGCGAGGTAGCGCGGCGCGCCGTCGGGCACGGTGTCGTCGAGGACGATGGTGGTCTGCGCCGCGGCGAGCGCGGGGCAGAGCGTGACCGCGGCGAGGGCGAGCGCGAGGCGCGAGGTGATCACGGAGCGCGATGATAGGTGAGGTCGCGCCGTCGACGCAGCGCCGCGCTCACCCCTTCAGCCCGAGGAAGCCCGCGAGCTCCGTCACCGCGCCCTTCGCCGACACGCCGCGCGGGAGCTTCTTCCCGACCACCCGCAGTCGCCCTGCGCCGCGGTCCGCCGCGGGGTCGACGTGGCCCACGAGCGCGTCTCCCACCAGCACGGGGAGCGCGTAGTACCCGCGCACCCGCTTCTCCGGCGGCGTGTAGACCTCCCAGGTGTACGCGTAGCCCCAGAGCGCGCGCAGCACGCGCCGGTCGTAGACCAACGGATCGAGCGGCGCGACCAGCCGGGGAGTGGCGTCCACCGCGTCTCCGCGCTGCGCGGCGCGGTCGCAGTCGATCAGCGCGTCGAGGTCCTCCGCGAGCACCGAGAGCGTGCCGACGCCCTCCACCGTCACGGTGCGGGCGCCGTCTCCCGCGAGCGCGGCCTCCGCGGGGGAGAGCTTCGCCAGCCGCCGTTGCCGCAATCGGTGGAGCACCCACCACCGCGCGCTCTCGTCGGCGGTGACCGCGGGCGCGTCGAGCACCTCGCGCGGAAGCACCCGCTCCGGGAGGTCGTACACCCGACGCATCTCCCTGCGCGCGGTGATGAGCACGCGGCCGTGGATGAAGAGCTTGTCGAGCACGGTCTTCACGGCGCGCGCCCGGCCTCCCCACGCGGTCGTCGCGCTGCCCTCGTGCGCGATGGCGTCGCTGGTGGTCGGCCCTCGCGACGCGATCTCGTCAAGCACCCGCGTCGCGAGCGTCGCCTCGTCCGCAGAGAGCCGCCCGCCCCAGCCCTTCGCGAGCGCGCGCCGCTCGGCCATGCGGTGCTGCAGGTGCGGCCACGCCTCGAAGGGCAGCGCCGCGATCACTCCGCCCGGGATGAAGTGCTCGAATCCCGCACGCGCGGCCCCGTCGCTCCCATGCACGGCGCGCATGAGGTCGCCCTCGCGGTAGCCCGCGACGCGCGAACGGAGGATGAGGTCGTGCATCCGTCCGCACACGTTGATGGGGTCGACCTGCACCCAGCCCATGCGCGCGAGGGCGGCCCTCGCGTCGGGGAGCGGTTCGTCGAAGCGCAGCGCCCAGCGCGCGAAGCGGCGCGCGCCGACGGGGCTCACGGTGATCGCGGTCTTCATCAACGGCGGATGTTCAGCACCCAACGACCCGCGCCGCCCGCGGGCAACGCCCCTGGCCCTTCGGGACGTCCGTTGAAGCCCGAGAGCACCACGGTCATCACCTGCCCCGCGCGGAGCGTCGCGAGGAGGTTGCTGGTGTAGTCGCCTCCGCCCACGTCGTCGGAGCACGCGACCTCGGGGCCGTCGCAGTCTCCGTCGCGCAGGTGCAGCACCGTGTCGTAGTCCGATCCCGCGGTGTCGAAGCGCCACGCGCCGTCGGCGGGAGCGCGCCATCGCAGCAGCACGTCACGCCCCGAGCGCGCGCACGACGCGAAGAAGGTCCCGCCCGTGTCTCCCACCATCCCCGTCGCGACAGAGGCTCCCGTGGCCGATCCGAGGTCGCGGTCGGGGCAGGCGTCGAGGGCCTCGATGTTGAGGCGAAAGCTCCCGGTGGCGCCGTCCTTCGCCTCGATGAGGAGGGCCACGCGCTCGCCCTCGGCGAGGGTGAGCCGCAGCGCGGGCTGTGGGCCGCTCGCGTCGTCGTCGCACGCGACCTCGGGCCCGTCGCATCCGCCGCGCAGGGCCGCCATCACCAGGTCGAGGTCGCGCGGAGAGCCCGTGAGGTCGAAGGTGTAGGTGCCCGCGCGAGGGGCCGTCCACAACACGCGCCGCTCGGGCGACGCGCCGCGGCCGCAGGTGGGGGTGCGCGCGTGCGCGTAGCCCACGGTGGTGCCGGTGAAGACCGCGCGGCCGAGGCGTGATCCTGCGTCGTCGCCGGCGCATCCGCAGCGGGCTTCGGCGAGGCAGTCGCGGTCGTCGCAGTCGACGAGGCGGTCGCCGTCGTCGTCGGTTCCATCCGTACACGAGGTCTCGTAGGCGACGCCGAGGGCGCGGCTGTCGAGCCTCCACGACGCGGGCGGAAAGGCCCCGAGGAAGCGCATCACCGTCGGGTGAACGTCGGTGTGCGACACGAAGCCCGAGGGCAGCGCCGGGCGCACGGCGGGCCCAGCGACGAAGAGGGGGATGTCGCGGTTCTCGTCGGTGAGCGCGCCGTGCGAGGTGCCCATGCCTCCGTGGTCGGTGCAGACGACCACCATCCAGCGCTCGTCGGCGATGCCGGGACGCGCGACGATGGCGTCGAGGAGCGGTCGGGCGAGCGCGTCGACGCCCTCCAGCGCGCGGCGGTACTCGGGGTTCGAGAGGCTGAAGCCCGTCGCGTGACCCGCGTGGTCGACGTCGTCGAAATGCACGAAATGGACGTCGTGTCTCGCCTCGCGGAGCCAGCGGGCCATGGTGGCCGACACCGTCGCGCCGTCGCCGGTGGCGCGGTCGTCCATGGCCGAGGGCTCGACGATGCCCGTGGGGATGTCGGCCCACTGCGAGGCGACGGCGGTGCGGAGCCCGAGCCCGTCGTGCGCCCGCGCGAGGAAGGTCGGCCACTCGGGGTTGCGGAGGTTGTACGCGGCGTTCCCCACCACGCGGTGCTTGTCAGGGCCGACGCCGGTGAGGATCGAGGTCCACCCCGGCCCTGAGAGCGTGGGCCCGGTGCGCTGCGTGCTGACGTGAAAGCTCGCGGCCGCGTGCGCGAGGAGCGAGCGCAGCGTGGGGAGCGTGGCGCCTTCCATCGCGTCACCGCGCACGCCGTCGATGCCGATGACCAGCACCTTGGGAGCCGCGTCGGGGCGCGCGGTACCGAGCGCGCGCAGGCCGGCTTCGACCGAGGCGAGCTCGCGCCCCGTCGCGTCGCGGAGGTGGAGCGAGGCGTGGTG
>JAEYZO010000411.1 GCA_023428035.1 Pseudomonadota bacterium
CACCACGCCCACGCACCACACCACCCACCCCCCCGGCAACACTATCACCAGCCCGCACCGCGCGCCGTAGCCCAGCTCCGCTGGCGGTGGCGCCGACACGAACAAGCCCCCGCGCGCCAGCTGGGCCTCCAGGTCGCGCTCGAGGTCCGATCGCCGGGGATACGTCACGCGGTAGGTCTCCATCGTCTCCCGACCACTTATTCACACGAGCCGTCCCCCGCGCGATCCCCCCGGGTGATCCAGGTCGCCGCACGCCATGACGACCCTTGCGCGAGATCGCACGCACCCCCCGCTCGGCTCGAATCGTGCCCTTGGCCGAGCGCTCCCCACACCCCCGAGGCCCTTGATGACCATTACCCGCCCTGACCTCGACACCCTCCTCTCCGCGCTCTCCGACGCATGCCGCGAGAGGCTCGCCGAGGCCCCCGAGGGCGGCGCCGTCACCCTCGAGTTCCAGCCCGCCCTGCGTCGCGTCTCGCTCAACCTAGGGGCGCGCGAGGCCGTGCTCGCCTCCTCCGCCGTCGAGCCCGACCGGGTGGTGCTCTTCGGCCGCCCCGGCGGCGCGCGCGTCCGCTCGCTCTCGCTCCCGCTCACTCACGCCGAGGTCCGCCAATGGGCCCTCGACGCCGCCGAGGCCGCGCTCCGCTGGGTCCAAGGCTGATCCGAGCCCTCCGGGGGGTGCAGCATCCGGCCGCCCGCTGCGGCGAGAACGCTCACCCTCCCCCCGCGCGGTTCCCCCCATGAGGCGCAGGAGCGCCATCGCGACCGCGGTCGAAGCCACGGTGACGGGGAGCCCGACGCGCAGGTAGGCGCCGAAGCCCACGTCGTGCCGCGCCCGCTCAAACACGATCACGTTGGCGACGCTCCCGAGGAGCGTGAGGTTGCCCGCGAGGGTGCTCACCAGGGCGGTGACGGTCCACGCGCGCTCGGGGTCGTCGAAGCCCGCGATCCACGGCCGCAGCAAGAGGATCAGCGGCACGTTGCTCACCACCTGCGACCCCAGCGAGAGCACCCCCACCAGCGCGCCCTCCCCCCTCGACGCGCCCACCCTCGCCAGGGCCTCGGCGGGGTAGCCCGTTCGGTTCAGCCCCTCGACCAGGATGAACAGCCCGGCGAAGAAGACCAGCACCGTCACGTCGACGCGGGCGATGAGGGCCTCGGCGCGCTCCCTCGCGGCCACGATCACCACCGCCGCTCCGCACAGGGCGCTCCACGCCAGGGGCGCCCCCAGGAGGTTCGCGACGGTCACCCCCGCCAGCGCGACGAGGGAGGCGTACAGCAGCCCGGGCCGCGGCTCCCCCTCGGAGACCTCGTCGTGCGAGGGCGCCGTCGGGGCCGCGAGCTGCGAGCGGTGCGCGAGGTGGATCACCGCCGCGGTGACGGCGAGGGCGGCGAGCGCGGGGAGCCACGCGCGGGAGAGGTAGCGCGCGTAGGTGATCCCCGAGAGGCGAGCGACCAGCATGTTCTGGGGGTTGCCCGCGAGGGTGAGCGCGCTGCCCGCGTTGGCGCCCATCGCGAGCGAGAGCAGCGTCGGTCGCAGGGGTGCCCCGAGACGTCTCGCGGCCCGCGCGACCAGCGGCGTCGCGAGGAGGCACACCGCGTCGTTCACCAGCGCCGCCGAGAGGAGCCCCGCGCCGACGGTCACGCCGTACACCAGCGCGACGGGGGAGGGACCTCTCCTCGCCACGGCCTCGGTCACCCGCGCGAAGAAGCCCGCCTCGTCGAGGCCCGCGGCGATCACCATCATCCCGAAGAGCAGCGCGAGGGTGTGGGGCTCGACCGCGCGCAGCGCCTCGTCGCCCGAGAGGCCGTAGCGCCCCGCGAGGGCCCCGAGCGCGACCATCGCGCAGGCCCCGACCAGCGACGCCGCCGGGCGACCGATGGGCAGGAGGTGGAGACGCCGCGCGCTGATGGCGACGTAGGTGAGCGCGAAGGTGACGAGGAGCGCGAGGCGCACGCGAGAGCGCGTACCAGAGTTCCGCGCGGGTGGTGGCCTCAGCGGTACATGCGGTCGATGCGGCGCTCGGGGTCGTCGCGGTCGAGCAGCACCATGAAGGCGTAGAAGCACCACTCCGCGGGCTTCATCGCGAGGTAGATCGCGTCGGCCATCCAGCGCCAGCGCACCCAGCGGCTGACGGGGAGCCCCAGTCGGTCGTACACCGCGCGGGCGAGGCGACCGAAGCGCGGCCAGCGGTCGTGCAGGAGGTCCTCGAAGGCGTTGGCCACCGCGAGCTGGCGGTTCACCACGATGGGCTGACCGCGGCGCACGCCGACGCGCTCGGGTCGCACGAGCGAGGGAGAGCCCCAGGCCGCCACCGTGCAGAGGTAGTGGCAGTCGCGCACCGTGACGTGCTCGATGGGCAGCCGCGAGAAGGCGTGCCCGCAGGTCTCGGTGAAGACCGCGAGGCCCGCGGCGGCGCGGCCCGTGAGGGCGGCGTGCGCGACGGCCCACGCGCCGAGCATCGCGGTAGAGCCGAAGACCGACGCGAGGGCCCAGCCCTTGTGCGCGGGCGCCGGGGGCAGAGGCTCGGGCTCGGCCTCGGGCCGCGGGCGGTAGGCGCTGTCGAGGGGCGCGGGCTCGACGGCGCGCGCGGCGAGGG
>JAEYZO010000427.1 GCA_023428035.1 Pseudomonadota bacterium
ATGTCGTTCGGTGACGAAGCATCGTCGACGGCGGCGTGGTCGGCGCTGGCGTCGAGGGTCGGCGTGGGGCCGGGCGCGGGCGCGCTGCACGCCGAGAGGGTCGCGGCGACCAACGCCAGGGAGAGACGTCGCATCACGGGGCCCGAGGATAGAACGCCGCGCGGGCTCACGCCTCGACCTCGACGAGGGCGGCGACGGGCGTCGGTCGTCGGCGGGCCTCGCGCTTGAGCGCGCGACGTCGCCAGAGGAGGGTGCCGGTGACCATCAGCCCCGCGGGCGTCAGCCCGAGGAGGCTCCACGCGACGCGCACGGCGTAACCCGCAAGGGTCCCCCAGGCCTCGCCGAAGTAGCCGAAGTGCAGCGGGTCGAGGGCGTTGTACGCGCGGTCCGCGGCGCCCGCGGCGCGAGCGTCCTCGAAGGCCACCAGGCGCCCCCGGAGGAGGTCGACGTGAACCTCCGAGGCGCCTCGCGCGATCCATGGGGAGCCGTGGTCGAGGTGCGCGGTCACCACGTGGGGCTTCTGCCGAAAGCGCAGCACGCGCGCCACGGAGCCCCCGGCGAGGCCCTCGCTCCGTCGAGCGGCCTCTTCGAGGCTGTAGAACTCCGGCCCCGCGAGGTGGGGGAGTGGTTGCGGCGCGTTGGCCGCGACGGGCGCGGGCCGAGCTCGCGGGCGCAGGAGGTGAGGCAGCACCTCCAGCCCGAGGACGGCGCCGCTCACGCCGGTGACGAGGTGAAAGACCAGGGTCCAGCGACCCACGACGAGGTGCAGCCGCGACGTACCGCGGGTGCGTCGGGCGCCGCCGTCGCGACGTCGCGAGAGCCACCAGCCCGTGAGCGAGAGGGCGACCATGAACACGCCCAGCAGCCCCACCAGGGCGCGGCCCCACACGCCGAGCCAGAGCCGAACGTGGAGCTGACGGAGCGCGTAGGCGACGGAGTCGAGGTGAACGTCCATCACGCGCTCGCCGCGCGCGCGGCCGGTGCGCGGGTCGACGAAGACCTCGGTGAGCTCGTTCCCGCGGCGAAACAGGGCGACGTAGGCGTAGCGGGGCCCCTCGGGACGTCGCAGTTCCCAGAGGAATTCGTCCTCCGCGGGGGGGTGACCCTCGTGCGCGCCGCGCCACGCGGCGTCGTAGTCGACGATCACAGCCGAGGGCGTCACGCGCAGCGCGGGGGTGCTGAGCCAGTCGACCTCGCGACGGAACACCGCGAGCGAGCCCGTGAGGGCGACGAACGCGAGCACCGCGCCCACGGTGAGCCCCAGAGCGGCGTGCAGGTCGAAGAGACGTCTCCGGGCGCCCTTGCGCGGCGTGCGCTCGCTCACGGGTTCAGCCGCCTCCCCGCGAGGCGGGGGCTTCGACGGCGGCCCAGCGGAGGGTGACGTAGCCCGAGGTTCCGGCGGCGTCGTAGTAGCGGTCGACGCGCACGCGGTAGTAGCGCCCCTCGGTGGAGCGCACGACCCAGGTGATGTCCCTCGGGGTGAGGGTGTGGAACATCCCGTCGTAGGCGTACCAGCCGTCGCCGACGTTGAAGGCCGTGTCGGGGTCGGTGTTGGCGTCGTCGCCGTCGGGCCGGTCGGTGACGTAGCCGTCGGTCGGCGCGCGGGTGACGCTCTCGAACGAGGCCCCGGGCAACGCCGCGACGCTCACGCCCCCGCTCCCGCTGTCGCCGCCGTTCGAGCGGAGCTTGAAGCGCTGGAGCGAGAGGTCCCAGCCCGTCGAGGTCTCGGCGCCCGTGTCGAGGTCGAGGTCGACCCAGGCGTCGCTGCGCGTGGCGTTGATGACGGCCTGGCGCACGCCGCCGCCGAGATCGGTGACGGTGACGTAGCGCCCGTCGGCGGAGACCATGCCGTCGATGGGGGGCGGGCCGTTGCCGGCGTCGGTCGCGGTCCCCGGGTTGAGGTCCTCGGCGCAGCCTGAGAGCGCGGCGAGGAGGGCGAGTGCGTTACGGTGCATCGAGGGTGTTCTCTTTCGCGTGCGTCAGTAGCGGACGGTGGCCCCCGCGTAGGCGACGCGCGGGGGGATGAGCAGCCGGTCGGCGTCGCCCGCGCTGAGGAGGTTGTCGCAGCCCACGAAGGCCGTGACGTGCTGGCCGATGCGCTTCGCGACGCGCAGGTCCCAACTCGCGTAGGGCGGGGCGACGACGTCTCCCGTGGTGGGGTAGTACGGCCGCGAACCGACCACGGCGAGGCGCGTCGAGAGCTCGACCCCGGAGCGCGCGTGGCGCCAGGTGACCCCCGCGTTCCATCGGTGCAGGGCCCGGCCCTCCAGCGCTCGGTCGAGGGTCACGTCGCGGGTGGCGGTGAAGGTGTAGCCCAGGTCGACGGTGAGCCCGCGGGTGGGGCGCAGCCGCGCGCTGGCCTCGACGCCCATGGTCCACGCGCGGTCGACGTTGCGGTAGGTGTAGCGGGTCGACTCGCCCTGCGAGCCGCCGACGATCACCGTGTTGATGAGGTCCTCGACGTCGTTGCGGTAGAGGTTCACCGAGAGCCAGAGCTCGCGCGCGGGCCTCCACTCGAAGCCGACGTTCACGGCCTGCGAGCGCTCGGGTCGGAGCGAGGTGTTGCCCTCGACGAGGTAGCCCGCGCTGGGGTTCTCGAAGAAGAGGTACAGCTCCTGGAACGAGGGCGCGCGAAAGCCCCACCCGTAGCTCGCGCGCAGGGCGAGGGCGCGGTGCGGGTCGAAGCGCACCTGGAGCTTGGGCGTGGGGGCGAGGCCGAACTGCGTGTCGAGGTCGAGGCGCACGCCCGGCACGACCACCAGGGGTCGACCCGTGGTGACGGTCCACTGGTGCTGCGCGTAGACCGAGGCCCGACCGCGCAGCGCTGAGCCCGACTCGAGGCGCTCGGCCGTGAGGAACTCCGCGTAGCCCTCGGCGCCCACGGTGAGCACGTGGCGGCGGTTGAACTCCCGGTCGAGCTGCGCCGAGAGCTGGCCGATGTGGTTGCGCGTCTCGTTGTAGGCGTCGAGCACGTCGGCGCCGCGCTGGTCGCGCAGCGACTGGTCCCTGAAGAGCGTGTACCAGGCCGTGACGCGCAGCGCGGTGTTGTGGTCGTCGCAGAGGCGCGAGCGCAGCGAGAGCGACGCGCTGGCGGTCTCGGTGAGGTTCTGCCGGTCGAAGACCGCGCCCCCCGCGCCGCCGTCGACGGCCTCGGAGCGCCGCTGAAAGTACTCCGCCGTGGTGATGAGCCGCACGCGCCGCGAGGGCTCCCACTCGCCGCGCAGAGAGCCCGTGAAGGCGTTCTGGTTCGAGCCCGTGGTCGCGGGGTCGGCGGGGTTCAGGTCGAAGGCGTCGCGGCGGTGAAAGCCCCCCGTGACCGCGCCGCTCCAGGCGCCGCGGCGGGCGGCGACGCGCCCCGTGGCGTCGACGGTGTTGAGCGTGCCGTAGCGGGCGTGGCCCTCGGCCTCGAGGCGTCGTCGGGCGGGGCGGGTGATGATGTTGACCACGCCCCCGAGGGCGTCGGCGCCGTAGAGAGCGCTCGAAGGTCCGCGCACGATCTCGACCCGGTCGACGTTCTCGAGGTTGAAGCGCGTGAGGTCGACGCCGCCGTTGACCCTCCCGGCGGCGCGCTCGCCGTCGACGAGGATCAGCACGTACTGCGGGTCGAGGCCCTGGATGCGCAGGTTCGAGCCCGAGATGTTCGAGCGGTTGACGTCCATCCCGGCGTGCTCCTCGAGGAGCGTCGCGAGGTTCTCCGCGCCCGAGGCCTCGATGTCGTCGCGGGTGAGCACCTCCGTCGCCACGGGGCTGTCGGCGAGCCGCCGCTCGGTGCGGGTGCCGGTCACCACCGCGGTGGGGATGTCGTCGTCCGCGAGGGGGACGGTCTGCGCGCGGGCCAGGCGCGGCGCGAGGG
>JAEYZO010000462.1 GCA_023428035.1 Pseudomonadota bacterium
CTGTGTGGGAGAGTAGAACGCCGCCGGGGTCCTAATCCAAGACGCCCCCGTTGGGTCCATCAGACCCAGCGGGGGCGTCGCCTATTTGGGGCCGCGAATTGACCTGAGGGCGAGGGTGGTGTTTCCATACCCGCCTCCCACGCCTCTTCCGGGGTCGTTAGCTCAGTCGGTAGAGCAGCGGGCTTTTAACCCGTCGGTCCAGGGTTCGACCCCCTGACGACCCACCCCGAGACCACCGCACTCAGGCCCCAAGCGCGAGCTCGACGCCCGACGACTCCCTCGTCACGGCCCGCACGGTCGAGAAGAGCTCGTCTCCGCGGCCCTTGTCGTCGAGCCACCGGCCGCTGCTCGGGTCGTAGTCGAAGTGCCAGGCGCGCGAGCGCGCCGCGAGCCAGATCTGTCGGGTCGGCCGCTGGGTGTTCACCACGCAGCGCGAGCGGTCGGCGAAGGTGATGGTCAGCACGTCTCCCGCGACGTAGGCCTCGGCGACGTCGGGGTCGACCTCGGCGAAGGCGTCTTCGATCGCCTTGAAGGCCGCGTCGACGAGGTGCAGGTACCGGCTCTCTTCCATCGCGACGGCACTCTAGTCGCCTCCGGCGTTGACCGGAAGTGCCGCGCGAGGGGAGAACTCCGCCGCGAGGAGAGAGTGATGTCCGAGAGCTTTCGTCGATTCCATGGCACCCCGGGGTACCTCACCAGCGACGCCCTCGAGGCGGCGGTGAACTGCGCGCTCGCGCTCGAGCGCCCGCTGCTCGTGAAGGGAGAGCCGGGCACGGGCAAGACCCTCCTCGCCGAGGCCATCGCGCAGGGCCTCGACGCGCCGCTCCTCACCTGGCACGTGAAATCCACCACCCGCGCGCAAGAGGGGCTCTACGTCTACGACACCGTCGCGCGGCTCTACGACTCGCGCTTCGGCGACGGAGACGTGAAGGACATCCGGCGGTACATCCGCTTCGGGCCCATGGGCGAAGCCTTTCGCAGCGAGCGCAGGGTCGTGCTGCTCATCGACGAGGTCGACAAGGCCGACCTGGAGTTCCCGAACGACCTCCTCCACGAGCTGGATCGGATGCGCTTCCGCGTGAGCGAGACCGGCGACGAGGTGGTCGCGCGGGAGCGCCCCGTGGTCATCATCACCAGCAACAACGAGAAGGACCTGCCCGACGCCTTCCTGCGGCGCTGCGTCTTCCACTTCATCGACTTCCCCGACCAGGAGCTCATGCGGCGCATCGTCGAGGTGCACCACCCGAGGGTCGACCAGGGCCTCGTGGAGCAGTGCCTCTCGATCTTCTTCGAGATCCGCGCCATGACCCGGCTGCGCAAGCGCCCCTCGACGAGCGAGCTCGTCGACTGGATCGCCGTGCTCCAGCGCGCCGGCGTCACCTCGGTGAAGCTCGACCGCGAGCTCCCCTTCATCGGCGCGCTGCTGAAGAAGGAGCAGGACCTCGTCGCCTACGCCGACCAGCTCTCCGGGGGGCGCAGGTTCCGGTCATGAGCGCGGTGGTGGTGCCCTTCCTCTTCGCGCTGCGGAGGCGAAAGCTCCCCGTCGGCGCGCAAGAGGCAGTGGCCCTCGCGCGGGCCCTCTCGCTCGGCCTGCACGACAGCTCCCTCGACGGCTTCTATGAGACCGCTCGCGCGCTGCTCGTGCACCGCGAAGACCACCTCGACGATTTCGACGTCGCGTTCGCCGAGCACTTCAAGGGCGTGGCCTTCGACGCGAAGGCCATCACCGACGAGATGCTCTCGTGGCTCGAAGACGTGAGGAAGATGCGGGAGCTCACCGACGAGGAGAAGGCCATGATCGAGGCCCTCGACCCCGAGGAGCTCCAGCGGCAGTTCGAGCAGCGGCTGAAGGAGCAGAAGGAGCGCCACGACGGGGGCAACCGCTGGATCGGAACGGGCGGGACCTCGCCCTTCGGTCGCGGCGGGTACAACCCCGCGGGGATGCGCGTCGGCCCGAAGGGCGGCGGAGGGAAGGGCGCGATCAAGACCGCCGACGCGCGGCGCTACAAGGGCTATCGCACGGACCTGGTCTTCGACCTGCGGCAGATCGAGGTGGCGCTGCGACGACTGCGTGCGTTCACCCGCGAAGGCGCGCACGACGAGCTCGACGTCGAGGGCACCATCGACGCGACGGCCAGGAACGCCGGCGAGCTCGAGGTGGTCGTGAGGCCGCCGCGCAGGCCCGAGACGAGGGTCATCCTGCTCATGGACGTCGGCGGCTCGATGGACCCCTTCGCCGACGCCGTCTCACAGCTCTTTAGCGCGGCGAAGCGCGCGACCCACTGGAAGGAGCTGCGCACCTACTACTTCCACAACTGCGTGTACGGGCGGGTCTACCGCACCGAGCGCTTCGCCGACCCCGTGACGGTCACCGACCTGCTCCGGCAGTGCGGGCCGAAGTACAAGGTCATCCTCGTCGGCGACGCCATGATGGCGCCCTACGAGCTGCTCGCGACGAGCCCAGACGAGCCGGGCGGAAAGCCGATGGCGGGCATCCACTGGCTCAACGCGATGCGCGAGCATTTTCCGCACTCGGTGTGGCTCAACCCCGAGAGCCCGCGCGACTGGAGCGGCAACACCGTCGAGGTCGTCCGGTCGGTGTTCCCGATGTTCCACCTCACCGTCGAGGGCCTCACCGAGGCCGTGCAGGAGCTCACCCGGCGCCGGTGACATACCCGGACAGGGAATGTCCCTTCCGGGCTGCTTGTCTGTTCAGTGTGGGCTAGGGTTCCGAACGATCACCTCGGAGCCCTGCGATGAACCCTCTCCTCAACCTCCCCCCCGCCAATGACGCCCTGCCTCGGGGCGACCTCACTCAGATGGACCCCGCGCTGCGCGACCGGGTGGTGCGCATCCGTGTCACCCAGGCCATCACCGAACGCCGGGTGTGCCGGGCCCTCTATCGCTCCGAGCCGGGCGGCGCGCCCGCGGTGCGAGAGATCGAGCCCTTGCACCTTGTCTTCGTCGACGACCACTGGTCGATCCTGGCGTGGTGCAATTTGCGTAACGACCTCAGGAGCTTCCGCTCGGATCGTCTCGACCTCCTCGAGGTGACCGACAGGCATTTCTCGCCCCGCAAGGGCCTCTCTATCGAACGCTTCATCCTCGCGAGAAAGCGCGCGATGCGCTGACCGCCCTTGCGCGACGACGTCGGCTGGTAGAGCTTCACCCGCCGACGCGATGCCGCCCCCCTCCGCCCGCGCGTTGCTCGCGTTCATCTCCGCGTCATCGGCCCTCCCCGCGACGGCGCAGACGCTCAACCTGCGGGAGCGGTTTCCCATGACCGCGCCGGTGCCTCCGCGTCAGGCCCCCGCGCCCGCGCCGCGGCGCGCGCCGTGGGCGGGGACCACCTCGCTCTCCGCAACCTTCGGCCTCGGGTCTCCCTACGGCTACCTAGGGCTCGTCGTGGGACACTGGTTCGGCGAGCACCTCCAGCTCGAGTTCGGCGGAGGGTGGAGCGGCGGCTTCGGCCCGTCGGTAGGGACCATGGTGCGCGCCGGCTTCGACCCTGGGAACGACTCGCGGCTCTCGCTGGGGGTGGGGCTCTCCACCAACTTCACGGACTTCGAGTACCCCCTGTTCTGCACCTGGGACTCCGAGGGCAACCCCCGCTGCCCCCGCGGCGCGAGGGTCACCAGCGTCGGTTCGAGCAACCCCCTGTGGCTCAACGTCGAGCTCTCCGAGGACCTTCGCATCGCTCCACGGGTCGGAGGTCGGGTCGCCCTCGGCCTGGGCTTTCTCCTGAACCCTGGGGTGTTCCCCGCCGCGGCCGGGTGCGAGCCGACCACGGGGTCGACGCCCTGCGACGCGGGCCTGAACGGAGGCGTGTTCTGGCTCCTCTACTTTCGCGCTGACGTCTCGTGGGTCACGAACCCCACGCGATGAAGGCTTCAGCGCCGCGCGAGGCAGACGTCGACGACGTCTCCCGCGAGCGCGTCGGCCAGGGCTCGGGCCTGCGCGGCGCGACCACGGACACCGTTCGCCACGAACGCGAACGCGTACCCGCGCCGAGGGTCGGGGCCGAGCACGTAGCCCGAGAGCGCCACGGCGTCGTCGAGGGTCCCGGTCTTGGCGCGCACGACCACGCCCCGAGCGCCGCGGAGCCTCCGACGGAGGGTCCCGTCTTCGCCGGCCACCGCGAGCTGCGCGACGAACTCCTCGCGCAGCCGCGCGTCGCGCCACGCGCCCCGGAGAGCCTGCGCGAGCTGCCGCGCGCTGGCGCGGTTGGCGTCGTACAGACCAGATCCGTTGCGCAGCGAGAGGCCCGCGGTGTTCACGCCGACGCCGCGCGCCCACGAGAGCACGCGCTCCACGC
>JAEYZO010000713.1 GCA_023428035.1 Pseudomonadota bacterium
GGCGGCGTGCAGGCCGTCGAGCACGTCGAGGGCGACGCGGAGGGCGACCCCGAGCGGAGACGGCCGACGGCGCGCGGCGGCGTGGCGCATCAGCGACGCGAGGGTGTCTCCCTCGACGTAGTCGACCACGGTGAAGATCAGTCGACCGTGGGAGCTGAGGTCGTGCACGCGGGCGACGTTCGGGTGCTCGATCGCCGCGGCGACCCGCGCCTCGTCGACGAAGAGGGCCACGAAGCCCTCGTCGCTGGTCATGTGCGGGTGCAGCACGCGCAGGGCGACGAGCCGCTCGGGGTCGTCGACGGGGCGCGCGAGGTGCACCGTGGCCGAGGCCCCCGCGCCGACGCGGGTGACGACCTCGTAGGCGCCGAGCCTCACGAGCTGACGAGAAGGGAGCGGCGGGGGCGAGCGGTGGGCGAGTGCGGTCGCGGTTCCCATGACAGGGTCTCCGTTATCCGCCTCGGAGCAGGAGCACAAAAAAACGGCGGCGATCTGGAGCTCTAGCCTCGCGGTTCAGCCCCGGAGGGCGAGGTCGGGCACCACGGCGCGGGTGAGGTTCAGCGCGCCCCTGTCGGTGATGAAGAGGTCGTCCTCGACGCGAACGCCCCCGAAGGGAGCCAGCGCGTCGACGGCGGCCCAGTCGACCCTCGCCGCGAGGACGCTCCCGCGCAGCGGGCCGAGCAGGCTCGGGATCACGTACACCCCGGGCTCGACGGTGAAGACCTGCCCCGCCTCGACCTCCCGCGTGTTGCGCAGGAAGGGGTTGTCGTCGCGGGGCTTCACCCGCGCGCAGCCGACGTCGTGGGTCTGCACCCCCAGCGAGTGCCCCAGCCCGTGCGGAAAGAACGCCCGCGTGATCCCCGTCAACGCGGCCTCGTCCGCGGAGCACTTCACGATCCCGAGAGAGGCCAGGGCCTCGCCGACGAGCGTGTGCGCGCGGTCGTGCAGGGCCTCGAACATCACGCCCACCCGCGCCTCACCGACGAGGGTCTGTTGCAGCGCGCCGACCGCCGAGACCAGCGACGCGTAGAGGTCCGCGGCGGCGCCGCCCCCCCTCGCCCAGGTGCGGGTGATGTCCGAGCCGTAGCCCAGGCACCCGGCGCCCGCGTCGACGAGGAGCGACGTCGCCCCGCCGTCCGACGCCCGGCGCGCGTACGAGACGTAGTGCAGCGTGGCCGCGTGGGCCCCGCGCGCGACGATGTTCTTGTAGGGCGTGGCGGGGTCGTCCTGCCCCGTGGCGCGCAGGTACGCGAGGTGGAGCATCAGCTCGTCGTCCTCGCCTGCGAAGAAGGCCTCGCGCAGCGCGAGGTGCCCCGCGGCGGCCCTGCGGTTCGCTTCGGCCAGGCACGCGACCTCGTACGCGGTCTTGCGCACCCGCAGCTCGTCGAGGGCGGAGAGCACCTCGGGCTCGTTCACCCGGGTGATGCCCCAGCGCGCGGCCTGCGCCTCGTCGTCTCCGACGAAGCCCACCGCCCCCGGCGGGAGGTGCTGCTTCAGCGCGTCGAGCGACCCGAGCAGGACCCGCTCGACGTGGGGCTCGAAGTGCCGCGACTCGGGCTCCGCTGGCTGCTCCCAGAAGTCCACCGCCGCGGGCGTCGCGAGGAGCGGGGCGTGACCCGGTCGCACGATCAGCGCCGACCCGGGCTCGGTGAGCGGCACCCAGTGGTGAAAGTGCGGCGTCGCGCGCAGCGGCCACCACTGGTCGTCGAAGCGCGTCTTCTTGAGGGCTACGCCCCCGTGGAGCACCACCGCGTCGAGGCCCACCGACGCGAGGGCGTCGGCGTAGCGCCGCTGGAGCTCTGCGAGGTGCGCGGGGTAGAGGGCGGTGATCGGCGCGAGGGTCACGCCGACACCGCGAGGGCGTAGTCGTCGAGGGGAGCGATCGGGCGCTCTCCCCGCGAGCGCAGGGCCTCTTCGTAGGCGTCGAGGACCTCGAGGTTGCCCGCGAGGGTGGGCGTGGTGACGAGCCTCTGCCGCACCGCCGCCGCGCCGGGGAGGCCCTTGAGGTACCCCGACAGGTGCCGCCGGGTGACGCACACGCCGTGGTGCTCCCCGCGGGCCTCGACGTTGGCGAGGAGGTGCGCGCGGCACATCGCGAGGCGCTCCTCGGCGGTGGGGCCGGGCAGCGCGACCCCGTGGTCGATCATCGCCCTCGCCTCGCGGAACACCCACGGGTGCTCGATCGCGCGCCGCCCCACCATCACGCCCTCGCAGTCGGTCTCTTCGATGGCGCGCAGCGCGTTGGGGCCCGAGTTCACGTCGCCGTTCACGATCACCGGGATGGTCACCACCTCGCGGGCCTTGCGCGCCCAGCTCCAGTCGGCGGCGCCGGTGTGGCCCATCTTCGCGGTGCGGCAGTGGATGGTCAGCGCCTGCACGCCCACGTCGGAGAGACGTCGCGCGAGGTCGACGATGGGCATGTCGCTCTCGGGCCCCCACCCGACGCGGGTCTTCACCGTGACCGGGAGGTTCACCCGCTTCACCACCATCTCGGCCATCGCGACCATGGCCGCGGGGTCGCGGAGCCAGCCCGCGCCGGCGCCGCGCGCGGCGATCTTGGGCACCCAGCAGC
>JAEYZO010000506.1 GCA_023428035.1 Pseudomonadota bacterium
TCCGCCGGCGGCGAGCGGGTCCGGATCCTCCGCGCCGCCGACCTCTTCTGCCGTCCGGCGCTCCGCGGGAAGAACTTCGGCATCGTGGTCGCCGAGGCGATGGCCGCGGGGCTCCCGGTGGTGGCGACCGACGCGGGCGGCGTGCGTGAAGTGCTCGGCGACGCGGGCGCGATGGTGTCTGGCGACGCGGGCGACGAAGCGCTCTCGCGCGCGATCGCGGCGGTGATCGACGACCCGGAGCGGCGGGCGGAGATGTCAGCGAGAGGTGCGGCCCGCGCGGCGCCGTGGGAGTGGGACGCGCAGGCCGAGGCGCTGGAGCGGGCGCTCTTCGGGGAGGCTACGGGCGCAGCACCGAGGTCCCCGGCGGGGGCGACCAATTGAAGGTCGACTCGGGGATGTTCATGTTCACGCGGGGGTTGGTGAAGTCGAAGCGGTTGCGGTTGCCCTGCGCGTCGATCACCGCGGTGCGCACCACCTGGAAGCTCGCGCGGTCGACGTAGAAGATCAGCCGCTCGTAGGTGGGCTGCGGGGTCGTGGGGCGAAGCTCAAGCACGTACCCGTTGGGGAAGCGCATCTGGTTCGCGTCGAGCAGGCGGAAGGTGAAGGAGTCTGTGAGCCTGCCGGTGCCGGCGAGGAAGGCGATGGCCGTGGGGAGCTGCGACTGCGTGAGGTTCTGCTGCACGGCCTGGCGCTCGTCGGCCTGGTAGGCCCAGAGGGTCGTGCCGTTGGTGACGATCACGTCGCCGCTCGGGGTGGAGTAGTTCCAGCGCATGCGCCCGGGCTTGCGGAGGAGCACGCGCCCCGAGCGCCGCTCGTCGCCGTAGAGCCGGTTCTGCGACACCTGGACGAAGTCGGCCTGGAAGTCCCTCGTGCGGTCGTAGAAGGACTGGATGCGCTCGGCCACCTGCTGCGCCGAGAGGGTGGCGCTCTGCGCGGGGTTGGTGGCCTGCGCCCCCGCGTCGGCGGCGGTGGTCGCGGCGGGCGTCGGCGTCGCGGGGCGGGCGGGGGTGTCGGCCGTGGGGCGGGGCTGGGCCAGGGCCGGGAGGCCGAAGGCCACGAGGCAGAGGGCGAGGGGAGCGTTCTTCATGGGCACCTCCGTCGAGGGGGTGAGGCTTATACGCACGTCTGTCGGGTTCGGTGCAAAGGGCGGGGCGAGGGGCGCGGCGGGGCGAGGCATCGAAGCCGCGCGCCGCGGTGCTTTACAGGGCTGAACGCGCGGGTAGTCTGCGGGCGATGCGCTTTTCGGGGCGACGACTTGGATGGCTTCTCTTGGCTGCGGGCCTCGCGACCTCCTGCGCGACGGGGCAGGAGGGCTCTGACACCGACGACGCGGGCGAGGAGAAGAAGCCCTTCGACACGGGCGAGGGCGAGGACGTCGAGACCCCGCCCGAGGACACGGGCGCGGCCGACACGGGGCAACCCCCCGTCGACGCGGGCCCCGACGACACGGGCGCGATGGACGCTGGCGCCGACACCGGCGACCTCGACGCGGGCATCGACGCGGGGCCCGAAGACACCGGGGCCATCGACACGGGCCCGGTAGACACCGGGTTTGACCTGGGCCCGCCTGACACGGGTCCCATCGACACGGGGATCGACCTGGGCCCGCCTGACACCGGGCCCCGCGACACGGGCCCCGTCGACACCGGGCCTCCGCCGGACACGGGACCTGGCCCCGGCGTGAACTGCCCGAGCTTTCCGCCGCGGTTCTGCCCGGGGAGCAACGCCTGCTGCATCATGCTCGGCCCGGTCGCGGTGAGCTGCGGGTGCACTGTCCCGATCTTCGGGTGCCTGCCCGACACCTGCTCCTGACCCTCTGGGGGTCAGACCCTGACCCCCGACCCATCAGGGTCAGCCCCGGGTGAAGTGCCGGGCGAGCACGCTCGCGACGCAGGCCGTGAGCCGCTCCCCCGTCGGGATGTGCAGGAACTCGTTGGGCCCGTGCGCGTTGCTCCCCGGCCCGAGCACCCCCGTGATGAGGAACTGCGCCGCCGGGAACTTCTCCCCCAACATCGCCATGAAGGGGATCGTCCCGCCCTCTCCCATCGCCATCGAGGGCCGTCCGAAGTGCGCGACGCTCGCGTCGTTCACGGCCTCGCCGAGCCACTTCGCCAGAGGAGGCGCGTCCCACCCCGCGCTGGCCTTCTCGCCCGCGAAGGTCACCGTGGCGCCGTAGGGGGGATCGCGCTCCAGCGCGGCCTTGAGCGCCGCCGTGGCCGCGTCGGGGTCGACCCTCGGCGGGATACGCATCGAGAGCTTCAGCACCGTCTCGGGACGCAGCACGTTGCCCGCGCTCGCGAGCGGAGGCATCCCCGCCACGCCCGTGACGCTCAGGGCCGGTCGCCAGGTGCGGTTCAGGATCCTCTCAGCGCCGTCGGCCCCCATGGGCCTGGTCTTCCCCGCCCACGGAAAGCGCCCCCACGCGCTCTCTCCCAGCGCCTCGGCCGCGGCCTTCGCCTGCTCGACCCGCCCCGCGGGGATCTCGATGTGGAGCTCGCGCACCAGCACCTCTCCCGTGGCCTCGTCCTCGACGCGAGAGAGCACCTGGCGGAGCACGCGGAACGACGAGGGCACCACGCCGCTCGCGTCGCCCGAGTGCACGCCCTCGGTGAGCACGCTCGCGCGGAGGTCCCCCGACACGAGCCCGCGCAGCGAGGTGGTCATCCAGAGCTGGTCGTAGTTGGCGCAGCCCGAGTCGAGGCACACCACGAGAGACGGAGTGCCGATGCGCTCGGCGAGGTGGTCGATGTAGTGCGGCAGGTCGAAGCTCCCGCTCTCCTCGCAGGCCTCGATCAGCACCACGCAGCGCGCGTGAGGGACGCCCTGCTCCGCGAGCGCGCGCAGGGCCGTGAGCGACGCGAAGGCCGCGTAGCCGTCGTCGGCGCCCCCGCGGCCGTAGAGCTTGTCGCCCTCGAGCACGGGGCTCCACGGCCCGAGGCCCTCGCGCCAGCCGACCATCTCGGGCTGCTTGTCGAGGTGGCCGTAGAGCAGCACCGTGTCGTCGCCCGTCCCTGGAAGCTCCATGTAGATCAGGGGAGTTCGCGGTCGGCCGCGCGCGTCGGTGAGGCGCACCACCTCGACGGTGAGGCCCGGGAGCTTCTGGTCGCGGCACCACTGCGCGACGAGGGTGACGGCGCGCTCCATGTGCCCCGCCGCGACCCAGTCGGGGTCGAAGGAGGGGCTCTTGTTGGGGATGAGGATGAAGTCCTGGAGCGCGGGGACGATGCGGGTCTTCCACGCGTCGGCGCTGAACGCGAGGGCTGCGGGCGCGTCGAGGGTCTTGCTCATGGGTCGGGGACTCTACCGAAACTGCCTCCAGAACATCAGCGCCGCGAGGCCGAAGCCGACGGCGAGCACGATCCGGCGCACGGTGGTCTGCCCGAGCTTGCGCGCGACGCCCGCGCCGCCCCAGCCGCCGAGCACGGCGCCGGTGGCCATCACGAGGGCGGGCGTCCACGAGACGCGGCCCGAGGCGACGAAGGTCACCGTGGCGACGCCGTTGATGCACACCGCCGCGAGGTTCTTCAGGCCGTTGGCTTTATGGATGTCCTCCTCGCCGCGCAGGGCGAGCGCCGCGAGCATGAGGATCCCGATGCCCGCGCCGAAGAAGCCGCCGTAGACCGCCACCACGAGCTGAAAGAGCGCGAGGGGGATGGGTGAGCGGGGCTGCGTCGTAGGGCCCTTCAGCCGCTTCACCGCGCGGCCGATGGGGCCCTGCGCGGCGAAGAGCAGTGTCGCGCCGAGCACCAGCCACGGCACCATCGCGCCGAAGGTCTTGTCTCCCGTGCGCAGCACCAGCAGCGCGCCCAGCACGCCCCCCACGAGGCTCGGCGCGGCCATCGCGACCACCGTCGCGCGGTCTCCCTTCAACAGCTCGCGGTAGCCCCAGAAGGCCCCCGCGGAGCCCGGCACCAGCGCCACGGTGCTCGTCGCGTTCGCGCTCAGCGGGCTCACCCCCACCGCGAGCAGCGCTGGAAAGGTCAACAAGCTCCCCCCTCCCGCGACGGAGTTCACCGCGCCCGCGCCCAGGGCGCTCGCGAACAGCACGACGTACTCGACCGCGGTCACGCTCACGCCGCGTGCTGCTACCACACTCCCCGCGCGTTGCGGCTTGACTCCCCGCGCCGCGCGGGGGTTCATCGCCGCGGCCATGCGCATCCCGCCCGCGCTCCTCCCGCTCAAGCCCTACGCGCAGCAGGCGATCCAGCTCGCCATGCAGCTCCGCTCGCCGCTGGTGTGGCCTCGCGTCCCCTTCGAGGTCGCGCGTTACGTCGGCGAGCTCCGGCGCTTTCGCCGCGAGGGCGCGTCGCCCATCAACGGGCCGATCAACCTCGAGCCCGTCTTGTTCCAGCGGGGGCTCGCGAGCCCCTTCGACCACCACTACGGCTACCAGGCCGCGTGGGCGACGAGGCTCATCGCGAAGGCCGCCCCCGCGCGTCACCACGACGTGTCGTCGGCGGTGCCCTTCGTGCTGCAGCTCGCGGGGATCGTCCCGGTGACCTACCTGGAGTTCAACCCGCCGAAGGTGGAGTTCCCCGGGCTGACCACGGAGCACGGCACCGTCACGGCGCTCCCGTGGGGCGACCGCTCGGTGGAGTCGCTCTCGTGCATGCACGTCGTCGAGCACGTCGGGCTCGGGAGGTACGGCGACCCCATCGACCCGGGCGGCGCGCAGACCGCGCTGAGAGAGCTCGCGCGGGTGCTCGCGCCGGGTGGAACGCTCTACCTCAGCGCTCCGGCGGGGCGGGCGAGGGTGGCCTTCAACGCGCATCGGGTGCTCGACCCGAGGGCGGTGCCCGAGGTGATGGAGCGCGAGGGGCTGTCGCTCGCGGGCTTCGCCTACGTCGACGACGCGGGGGATTTTCACGGCGACGCGCGCCCCGACGACGCCGCGGGGATGCGCTACGGGCTGGGGATGTGGCGCCTCACCCGCGAGGGCTGAGCGGGGGCGTCAGGTGGGGTTCGAGTGCGCGGGCGCGTCGCTCGCGGGGAAGGTCTCTTTCATGGCCTCGTCGACGGCCTCGTCGCGACGCTTCTTCTGCTCGGGCGGGAGCTCGGGCAGGAGCGCGCCGAGGTCGCGGAAGAGCCTCGCCTCGGCGATGTGGTCGTCGCGCAGGGTGAGGATCGCCGCGCCGCGTACGGTCCCCTCTCCGTGGTCTTCGGGGATGGCGTAGGAGACCTTGGCCTCGACGATGAGGGTGTCGCCCACGTCCCACTCGTTGAGGGGCTCGTGGTGGATCCCTCGCATGGTCTTGAAGAAGCCCGCGAGCGCCTCTGCGATGGCCTCCTGGCCTTCGATCACGGCGTCGTGGCCGAGGTGGAGCTTCGCGTCGGGGGTGAAGTAATTCGACAGCGCCGCGGCGTCGAGCGCCTCGGCCTTCTGCGCCGCGTCGTGGATCCAGTCTCGCATGGGCGTCTCCCTCCTTCTCCGACGACCGCGCCGAGGCCGGAGTCATCGGACTTCTGAGGTTGGATGCCGGAGCGAGAGTCGAGGTGGCCCGCGGGTCGCGTCGGCGCCGCGCCGTCAGCCGTGTGCGGCGCGGGCCTTCTCGTTCAGCGTGTAGGTCGCCATCACGTCGGCGGCGTCGAGCACGTGGCCGCTCATCGCGGTCTTCACGTCGTCGGCGGTGAAGCGCTCGGGCAGGTCGAGCCTCTCGACGTCGAGCGCGTACACCCGGAACACGTAGCGGTGCACCCGCAGGTCGTTGGGCGGCGGGTACGGCCCGTCGTAGCCCCAGTAGTCGCCCCGCATCGCGGCGTCGCCCTTGAACCAGCTCGTGTAGTCGTTGAGCCCCTGCCGCGAGCCCTCGGGGCCGCGTGGGGAGTTCTTTCCGTGCGCGGTCACCCCGTCGCTCGCGAAGCCCGCGGGGATCTCGCGCGTCGACGGCGAGATGTCGACCACGGACCAGTGCGCGAAGTCCGCGCGCGGCTGATCGACCGGGATCTCCACCCCGGGCTTGCCGGCCATCTCGGGCCGCGTCGGGGCGTCGGGGTCGATGCACAGGATCGCGAAGGAGCGCGTGGTGCTCGGCGCGCCGTCCCACGCGAGGTGGGGGTTGCGGTTGCCCGCGTGGTCGCCGTTGGGGAGCGCGAAGGCGAACTCCGCCGGGAGCGCGCCGCCGTTCGTGAACGAGTGGCTCTGCAGTCGCATGGTTCCTCCGTGTTCTCGGGCCGTCGGCCTTCGATGCTCGCGCGTTCCGGGCCGTCGCGCGAGGGCGTCGGGGGCTGTGTTAGCCTCCGCCCCGCTCGATGAACGACCCCGTCCCCCAGCTCGACTACGAAGCCTTCGCCCGCGACCTCGACGCCCTGCGAGCCTCTGTCACGCCCGACGAAGAAGACGCCCGGCACCTGCGAAAGATGGCCCTCTGGGGCCGCGCCTGCGCCGCGCTGGGTTATGCGACCGGGTGGGTCGCGCCCAACCCGGTCTCCGCCGCGCTGATCTCCCTCGGCAGCACCGCGCGCTGGACCATCATCGCCCACCACGTCACTCACGGCGCGCTCGACCGCGTCGAGGGCGTCGAAGACTCGATGACCCGCCGGGGCTTCGCGAAGGGCTGGCGCCGCCTCATCGACTGGCCCGAGTGGATCGACCCCGACGCGTGGGACCTCGAGCACAACCGCATCCACCACCCGCACACCGGCGAGACCCTCGACCCCGACCTCGTCGAAGACAACACCCGTGACATCCGCGAGGCGAAGATCCCCCGGGTGTTCAAGCAGGTCGCCGTGGGCTTCTTCATGGCGACGTGGAAGCTCAGCTACTACGCGCCCAACACGCTCACGATCCAGCTCCGCGACGAGCGCCGCCGGGCCGTCGGTGAGAAGCCCGACCTCGATCACCTCACCCGCGACGTGAAGATCTTCGCGCTGTGGAGCCCGCTCACCGCCGACGGCCGCGCGTTCTGGCGGCGCTGCGTGCTGCCCTACGGGCTCGCTCGCTTCGCGGTGGCGCCCGCGCTCTTCGCGCCGCTCGGGCCCTGGGCCTCGTTCTCGGTGTGGGCCAACTCGGTGCTCGCCGAGGGGATCTCGAACGTCCACACCTTCGCGGTCATCGCGCCCAACCACGCGGGCGACGACCTCTACCGCTTCGACGCGCCGCCGAGCGACCGCGCGGAGTACTACCTGCGCCAGGTGCTCGGCTCGGTGAACTACCGCACCGGGGGAGACCTCAACGACTTCGCCCACGGGTTCTTGAACTACCAGATCGAGCATCACCTCTGGCCCGACCTCCCGCCGAGGAGGTACCAGCAGCTCGCGCCCAAGGTGAAGGCCGTGTGCGAGAAGCACGGCGTCCCGTACCAGCAGGAGTCGGTCTTCGCCCGGGTGAAGAAGTGCGTCGCGGTGATGATCGGCGACGCGTCGATGCAGCGGGGGCGCACGCGCCCGAAGGGCGAGCGGGGGAGGGCGCCCGCCGTGGGAGACTCCGCCCAGGGCTCGCCGTAGACACCGGGTCTTCGCGCCGGAGCGCGCCGCCCGACGACGGGGCCGCCATGTTAGAGACGATCCACATCGGGGACTTCAAGAGCATCGGCGACGCGCGGCTCCACCTCGCGGAGCTGACGCTCTTGATCGGCGCCAACGCGTCAGGGAAGAGCAACGTGCTGGAGGCGATCCAGCTCCTCTCGTGGATCGCCAACAACGGCCGCCTGGAGAACCTCCACTCGGCGATGAAGAGCCGCGCGCTCCGCGTCCGCGGGGCCCCTCGCGACCTCGCTCGCGCGGCCCACGCGAAGGCGCCCGACGTGCGCCTCGGGTGCGTGCTCCGAGAGCCCGAGATCGGCGCCCTCGAGCTCTCCATGGCGCTCCGGCAGACCGAGACCGGGCTCCGTGTGGTCGAGGAGAGACTCACCGCGCCGGAGCTCGCGGAGACCGCTCAGTCGAAGCAGCCGTTGTACGAGGTCGTCGAGGCGGCCGACGACCGCGGCGACCGCATCACGGTGCAGTACAACAGCTTCTCGCGAGGGCGGGCCAGACCGACGATCGTGTGCGCCGACCAGCAGGCGGTGTTCGTCCAGCTCGTGTCGCCGGCCCGCTTCGGCGCCACGCACACCCGCTCGCAGCGGCTCATCCCTCAGGCCACGAGCGCCGTCCAGCGTTGGCTCAGCGCGATCCTCTTCCTCGACCCCAACCCCTCGGTGATGCGGGGCTACAGCGACCGCTCCGACCGACGTATGCACGGTGACGGCGCGAACGTCTCGGCCGTGCTCTACGACCTCTGCGAGGCGCGCGGCCGCAAGGACGAGGCGCTGGCCTTCATCCGGTCGCTCCCGGAGCGGGACATCAGTGACATACGCTTCGTCACGACCAGCCGCGACGAGGTGCTCGTCGAGCTCGTAGAGACCTTCGGCTCCGTGGAGCAGGGCACCGAGGCCGCGCTGCTCTCCGACGGGACGCTGCGGGTGCTGGCGGTGGCGGCCGCGCTGCTGAGCGTCGACGAGGGCTCCCTCGTGGTGATCGAGGAGATCGACAACGGCGTGCACCCCAGCCGAGCGGCCTCGCTGTTGAAGAGCATCCGGTCGGTGGCCGCGGAGCGGAGGCTCCGGGTGCTGCTCACCACGCACAACCCCGCTCTGTTGGACGCCGTTCCGCCCGCCGCCCTGCCGGACGTGACGGTTTGCTACCGCGACCCCGAGGGCGGGGGGTCGAAGCTCGCCCGGCTGCTGGACCTCGACCGGTATCCGTCCCTCGTCGCGGCGGAGCCGCTCGGCGCCTTGGTCACGACCGGCGTCGTTGATCGGTACGTGAAGGCCGAGCCCGTAGACGAGGAGGCTGCGACGGCGGCAGCGATGGAGTGGCTGAACCGCTTGATGCCCGGCGGCTCGGGGTCGTCGTGACCGTGTGCCTGATCGACACGTGCATCCTCTGCGAGATGCTCGGCGTGCCGCACATGGACTCCGACGCCGCTCGCGTGAAGGAGGAGCTGGGTCGCAAGTTGAAGGCGAGGGAGGTGCTCATGCTGCCGATGACGACGATCCTGGAGACCGGCAACCACATCGGTCAGAACGGGAACGGAACGCAGCGGCGAGAGACCGCGCTCCGCTTCGTCGAGGAGGTCACCAAGGCCATCCAGGGGACCTCCCCGTTCACCGCGACGTCCTTCGTGGATCGGAGCAGGCTCCTCGCGTGGCTGATCGAGTTCCCCGAGTGGGCGCTGCGCAACGACGCCCGCGGCAAGGGGAGCGGCCTCGGCGACCTGACCATCTACAACGAGTGGCGCGACCTCTGTGAGAAGTTCCCGCGCCGTCGCGTCTACGTCTGGACCAACGACGCTCACCTCGCCGCCTGCGACCGCAGCCCATGACGCCGCCTCCCTACCCACG
>JAEYZO010000611.1 GCA_023428035.1 Pseudomonadota bacterium
CCGTCTTGGCGGCGCGCGCGACGGCCTTCGAGGGGTCCTTGGTCATCGCGTCGAGCTTCTTGGCGAAGCGCTTCTTGTGCGCGTGGAGCCGCCCCACCGCCTGCGCCGCGGCGGCGCGGATCGACGGGTCAGCGTCGCCCAGCCAGACCTCGAGCCGATCCAGGTCGGCGCGCTGCGCCAGCGCCGGGATCGACGTGGAGAAGGCGATCGCCTCGGCGCTCTTGTGATCGGCGGCCGCGGCCACGGCGGCCTCCGCCTCGGACCCGCCGATCGCGAGCAGCGCCGCCGCCGGGTGCTCGAAGCCGTTGGAGTCGTCCTTCGCGCCCTTGAGTCGCCTCTGGATCTCCTTGAACAGCCCCGGCAAGAGCGCCGCCTTGTCGGCCTCGGGAGCGGCGGCGAGCGCGCGCAGGGCGGCCTCGCGATCGTCGTCGTCGCCGGAGAGGAGAGCCTCGAGCGTGAGCGCCATGTCTGCCCCGTACCGCGCCCGTACCGCGGTCGTCAGTACCCGTGCACGCAGGCGCGGAAGATCGCCTTGGCGCAGGCCATCGCGGCCTTCTTCAGCGTCTTGACCTCGCTCTGAGGCGCGCTGATTTTCGTTGAACGCGTTTGACGATTCGTTAAACACGTTCAACGAGTGATGGCCGCCCGCAGACAGCCCCGCACCCGCGCGCAGCAGGCGCAGGAGACCCGCGACGACGTCCTCAAGGCCGCGCGCGTGGAGTTCGAGCGCTGGGGCTTCGAGGCCGCCAACCTCCGCGCCATCGCCAAACGCGCGGGCGTCTCGGCGGCCACGGTGCTGCACCACCTGGGCGACAAGCGGGAGCTGCTCTACGCGGCGCTCTTCTCGGACCTGGACGCCACCCTCGCCCACGCCTTCGACGGGCTCGAGGCCCTTCCCCTCCCCGAGGCGCTCACGCAGGTCGCCGAGCGCGTCTTTGATTACTACCGGAGGCGCCCAGGCTTGAGCCGCGTGCTGCTCAAGGAGTCGCTCTTCGCCGAGGGGCCCTGGGCCGCGCGCTTCGTGGGTCAGGTCACCGGCGTGCACCAGCACCTCGCCGCGCACGTGCGACGCGCCGTGGAGCGCGGTGAGCTGCGCGCCGACACCGACGCGGCGATGAGCGCCACCGCCTGGTTCTCGTTCTTCTACTTCGCGCTCATCGGCTGGGTTCAGGGCTCGGTGAGCGACCCCGTGGCGCTCGTCGGCCGCTTGTTTGAGCAGCACCTCCACGGCCTGCGCCCCACCTCCACCCCCGCCCGCGGGAGTCATCGATGAGTTCAGTGATGTTCAAGAGCCCCGCCGCCCGCGAGAAGATCTCGCGGTGGCACGACAGGTTTCGCGCGCTCATCGAGGCGCCGCTGGAGAGCCGCACCGTGTCCACGCGCTTCGGCGACACCCACGTCCTCGTCGGCGGAAGGGAGGACGCGCCGCCGCTCGTCATGCTGCACGGGGCGCTGGCCAGCTCGGCGCACCTGCTGCTGGAGTTGAAGCACCTGCTGCAGCGCTTCCGCGTCTACGCCGTGGACGTCATCGGCCAGTCGGTGAAGAGCGCCGACGTGCGGCTGCGCGTGGACAACAACGACTACGGCCTGTGGGTGGCCGAGGTGCTGGACGGCCTCAAGCTCCCGCGCGTGCGCCTCATCGGCGTCAGCTGGGGCGGCTTCGTGGCGCAGCGCTTCGCCGCCGTGGCCCCGGAGCGAGTCGAGAAGCTGGCGCTGCTGGTGCCCGCGGGCATGGTGAGCGGCTCCGCGTGGGACGGCTTCTGGAAGATGGGCTGGCCGATGACGCGCTACCTGATGTCGCCCAACCCTGAGCGCCTGAAGAAGCTCGGGCAGAGCCTGCTCACCACCCTCGACGACGAGTGGCTGCCGTACATCGGCGACTCCTTCCTGAGCTACCGCCTCGACATGAAGGTGCCGGCGCTCTCGAAGCCTTCCGACTTCGAGGAGCTCACCGCGCCGGTGCTGGTCATCGCCGCCGAGTACGACGTGAGCTTCCCCGGCCAGTCGGTGCTGGACCGCGCGAAGCAGCTCTTCAAGAACCCCGAGACCGAGCTGCTCAAGGGCAGTCAGCACAGCCCGCCGACGACGCCCGAGTTCCGCACGTGGATGGGTCAGCGGCTGACGGCGTTCTTCGGAGCCTGACGGAGCTTGAACGGCCGCGGCGGCGGTGCGCTCGCGGTCCATCAGGCCCTCCATGAAGAACTCGGCGGCGCGGTAGCCGCTGCGTACCATCGGGCCCGACGCCACGAGGGTCAGTCCCTGACCCTCCACCCATCACCCCTTGTCGCCGCCGAGGCGCACGATGCGTCGCTTCTGCAAGAGCACCGACTCGCGCCGCTCGGTCGTCTCTCCCTCGCTGGGCGCATCGGCCTTCGGCGCCGCCGTCGGACGCGCCGCGATCGCCGCGTGCAACGACGTCGGCGCCTCGTCGGCCGACGCCTCGCTGAGCGCGGGGCGCACCTCGGTGGGGGGCTCCACCTCCAGCGCGGGGCGGGCGATCGTCGGCGTCTCGGTGTCTTCCCTCGGCTCCAGGGCGGGGCGCACCTCGGTCTCGGACTCGTGGTCCACCCTGGGCTCCGGCGCCGGTGACGACGCGCGCAGCACCGCAGCGGCGGCGTAGTCGGGCACCGCCCCGTAGGGCCGCGTGGACGAGCGCGAGTAGAGCATCTCTCGCAGCGTCTCGGCCCTCCGCCCGGCGGCCTCGTCGCGGGGCGCGTCGCGGAGCACCTCGCGCAACAGCGCGTAGCCCTCGACGGCGTTTCCGGCGGTGAGCAGGTCGAGCACCGCCGCGCGTCGCGGGTCGCGGTCGGCGTCGGGGAGCGGGTCGAGCAGCTCGCGCAGGGCCTCGGCGCGGCGCGCGAACGACACGTTGTGGGGAAAGCGCCGGGCGATCGCGGACCAGACCGTCACGACGGCCTTGAGCATCCCGGCGCGCACCAGCGGGTCGAGGGCGCCCTCGGCGGCGATGGGGACGAGCGACTCGCGGTTGGTGTCGTCGGGCTCCGGCGACTCGAAGAGACGCACCTGCAAGCGCACGTGGTCGGGGTGCTTCGGGTCGAGCGCGCGGAGCTGGTCGAGGACCTCGCCACCAGCGTCGAGCTCCCCCGCGTCGGAGAGGTGCTCGAGGAGGGCCGTGGCGGTGATCTCGTCGGGGGGTGCGGCCATCGCGGTCTCCGTCCGCGGGGATGCTACCCGATGCGGCGGCGCGAGGGCTTCTTTATGGCTATGGCTCGTCGCGGCGGAAGAGGCTGCGGAGCAGGGCGAGGTCAGCGAAGGCCAGGGCCACGAGCAGCGAGGCGATCACCGGGGCCCAGAAGAGGCTGCGGGGGGAGTCTCCCTCGACGAGGAGCCAGGTCTGGTCGGTGACCGGCGCGCGGAGTGTGTCGCGGAGGTAGCGGCCCACGTTGGCGTAGCGGCCCCCTGCGGCGCCGAAGCGGGTGAGCCGACCGTGGAACTCCCCGCGCTCCATGGCCTCGCGCTGCCCCGCCGACACCTGCACGTAGACGGGCTCACCCTCGCGGCCCGCCACGGGGAAGACCAGGTGCTCTCCCGGGAACATCCACCGCGAGTAGCTCACCGCGCCCGCGAGGGAGGGCGAGGCGTGCACGCTCACGTAGCGGTTGGCGAGGTCAGCTCCCACGGTCGCTGAGCGGCCGTCGCCGAGGGCCACGGGGGTCGTCGACGAGAAGGCGTAGCC
>JAEYZO010000627.1 GCA_023428035.1 Pseudomonadota bacterium
GTGTACTACTGGACCTTCGCGCGGGGAAGATCCTGCGGATCCTCGACGCGCCCACGCGCCGGGAGGACTTTCTCCCCTCGCCCCCGCGCCGCGCGGCCGACGGGAGCCGCTGCGTCGCGTGTCACGCGGTGAGCCGCGACGGCCGATGGATGGCCGCGGAGATGTTCGAGGGCCAGGGCCCCTCGACGGTGTTCGACCTCACCACCGACCTGACCGCGGACCCCGCGCCCACGCGCTTCGGCCTCGACGTGGCCTCGTGGGTCTACGCGAGCTTCAACCCCGACGCGACGCGCCTGATCGCGAACCGCCTCGGGGGATTGTTCCTCGTCGACGCCGCGACGGGCCGCACGCTCAGCCCGAGCGCCGGGGCGCTCCCGCAGGGCATGTCGGTGCAGCCCTCGTGGTCGCCCAACGGCAACGCGATCGCCTACGTCGCGAACGCGGTGGGAGACGGCCCGACGGCCTTCTCGTCGAGCGACCTCGCCACGCTGCCCGTGACCGGCGGCGACGCCTTCGGCGCGCCCACCACCCTCGCCCGCGGCGCGGACCTCATGGGCCAGCGCGAGGGGGGCCGCGCCATCGCGTACCCGTCGTGGTCGCCTGACAGCCGCTACCTGGTGTTCCAGCACGGGCCCTACAGCGAGTCGGACCGCGAGGTCAGCGCGGGGATGCCCCGCACGCGATTCCCCGCGGCGATGTACCTCCTGCCCGCCGGCGGCGGGGCCGCGCTGCGCCTCACCCGCGCCTCCGCCGACGAGCGCGAGGACGACGCGTACTTCCCGAACTTCTCGCCCTTCATCCAGGGCGGCAGCTACTGGGTGCTCTTCTTCTCGCGCAGGGACTACGGCAACGCGCAGGCGGGCACCCGGGGCACCGGCCGTCGGCAGCTCTGGGTCACTGCGGTCAGCACCGCCCCCGCGGCGGGCTCCGACCCATCGAGCGTCCCCTACTGGTTGCCGGGCCAGGACGTCGCGAGCGACAACGTCTCGGGCTTCTGGGCGCCGCAGCCCTGCCGCCCCCGCGGCGCGGAGTGCAACGTCTCGTCAGAGTGCTGCGCCGGCACCTGCGGCCCCGACGCGACGGGACGCCGGGTGTGCAACCCGCCGCCGCCCGAGACGCCCTGCCGTGGCGTCGGCGAGCGCTGCGGCGCCGCGAGCGACTGCTGCGAGGGCCTGAGCTGCGCGGCCAACGTCTGCCTCCGGCCGCCGGGGTGAGGCCGCGTTGAGCGTAGCGCTGGGCCTCCGATACGATCCACGCGCGGCGCGGGCCGCGATAGAGGAGTGACATGTCGCGGAGAACATCCTTGCTCACGGCGCTCATGGGCGCCGTCTTCGCGCTCTGCGCGTGCACCGACGAGGCGCCCCTGGCCGCCGACGACGCCGGGGCGACCGACGCCCCCGCCGCCGACGTCTCCACGGGCGACGTGGCGCTGAGCGACGTCGCCTGCTCCACCAACCAGGACTGCGACGACGGGGTCTACTGCAACGGCGCCGAGCGCTGCGTGGGCGGCCTCTGTGCCCCCGGCGTCGACCCCTGCGACGACCGCTACTCCTGCACCCGCGACGTGTGCGACGAGGCCGGGCGGCGCTGCGCCCGCGTGCCCGACGACTCGATGTGCGGCGACACCAACGCCTGCAACGGCGTCGAGCGCTGCGACCCCACCTCGCCCGGGGCGCTCCCCGGCACCGGGTGCCAGCCCGTGCGCGCCGACAACCTCGTCGACTGCGACGACCGCAACACCTGCACCCTCGACGCCTGCGACGAGCGGCTCGGGTGCGTGCACTCGCCGCGCGACCTCGACGGCGACGGGTACGTCGCGAGCTCGTGCACCCTCGACGGCACGCCCTCGGGCCCCCCAGGGAACGACTGCAACGACAGCGACCCGCGGGTCTTCCCGGGCTCCCCCGAGGTCTGCGACGACGGGCGCGACAACAACTGCAACAACCTGACGGACTTCGCCGACACGATGGCCTGCCGGCCCTCGAACGACGCCTGCGCGCGGGCCCAGGCCATCTCCCTCCCCGCCTCGGGCACGGTCACCGTCGTCGGCTCGACCTCGGGCATCACGGGCACCACGGCCCTGTCGTGCGCGACGACCATGGGCCGCGCCACCGCCCTGTACCGCTTCACGCTCGCCGCTCCGCAAGACATCGCGCTCACCGACGACGACGCGGTCACGGGCACGAGCCAGGGCGCCATCGCGCTCCTCACCTCCTGTGATCCGGCGGCGGAGCTCCGCTGCGCGCGCGGCGTGACGGGCTCCCCCGCGGCGGCGCCGAGCCTGCAGCTCCGCTCCCTCGCGGCGGGCACCTACTACGTCGCCGTGCAGACCTCGACGGCGCGGATCTTCAGGCTGCGGGTCACCGTCGGCCGCGCGACCACGCCGCCCGAGAACGACCTCTGCCCCGCGGCGGGGGCCGCGCTCCCGAACGACCTCTCGGACGGGATGACCCGCACCGTGAGCTTCGGCGGCCTCCTGCCCGACCATACCTTGTCCTGCGACACGGGCGCGCCGGGGCCCGACGCGGTGTTCCCGCTGGTGCTCACGGGCACGCGGAACGTGACGATCACGGCGGTGCCGCGCTCCGGCGACCGCGTGACGCTCGCCCTCTCCCGCGCCCCCTGCGGCGCGCTGCCGAGCGAGCTCCGCTGCGTCACGGGCACCACCCAGCAGCGGGTGATCCAGCGCGAGCTCGCGGCCGGCACCTACTACGTCATCGTGCGCTCGGGCTCGGGCCAGGACGTCGAGCTCCAGGCGATGGTCACCGACCCCGCGATGCGGCCCGCGGGCGACGGCTGCCCCGGCGTCGTCGCCACGCCTGACGGCCCCGCGCTCGAGCTCATGCCGAGCACCTACGAGCGCTACCCCGACGTGGGCACCTCCTGCGGCTCGCGCGGCAGCACCGACGGGTGGACCGACTGGGTCGTGCGCTTCACCCTCGGCTCCACCCGAGACGTGAGCGTGACGCTCTCGGGCAGCGGCACGAGCAGCCTCCGGATGCAGCTCCAGACCGGCTGCGGGAGCGGCATGACCGGGGGCGAGCTCGTGGGCCCCTGCCTGTCGGGCTCGCCCCCCGCGCGGCGCTATCGCAACCTCACCGCGGGGACCTACTACCTGGTCATCGAGTCGACCGCGCCGCCCGCGGGCCTGAGCGTCTCGGTGACCACCACGGACCCGGGCACGCGCCTGACCGGAGACACCTGCCCCGGCGTGGCCGTGACGCCCGACGGCGCGCCCACGATGCTCGTGCCCGCGGCCTTCGACGTCACCTCGGACTACGGCACCGCCTGCGGCTCGCGCGGGCCCACCGACAACTGGACCGACTGGGTGTTCAGCTTCCGCCTGACCGAGCGGCGCGACGTGACCGTCTCGATGCTCGGAGGCGGCAGCACCACCCGGATGCAGCTCCAGTCGTCGTGCGGACCGATGGCCGAGCCGATCGGCGGCTGCGTCACCGGGAGCTCGCTCCTCGAGCGGCGGTACCGATCGCTGGAGCCTGGGACCTACTACATCGTCGGCGAGAGCTCGGGGAGCGTGCCCCCGACGGGGCCGATCCGCGCGATCGTCTCGACCACGGCGCCCGCGACGAGGCCCGCGGGGGAGCAGTGCGGCAACGCGGTGACCGTGGTGCCTGACGGCTTCGCGGTGCCCATCGCGCTGTCGTCCTTCGACCTCACGCCCGACGAGGGCACGCGCTGCGGCTCGGCGACCACCACCACGGGCAACTGGATCGATTTCGTGTCGACCTTCACCCTCACGACCCAGCGGGACGTGACGGTCACCATGAGCGCGCCGACCACCATCTACGGCGAGCTGCGCTCCCCGTGCTCGGACCGCGCGTCGACCATCGGCGCGTGCAGCGCCGCGAGCTCGACCTGGACGCGCCGCTACGCCCGCCTCGGGCCCGGCACCTACAGCGTCGTCGGCGAGGTGCGCTCGGTGCCCACGGGCGGCGCGGTGAACGTGCAGGTCACCACCGCGGCGCCGGGCTCGATCCCCTCGTACACGATGGCCGCCGCGCCCTCGGACGTGACCTTCGTCGACGTGTGCGGCGAAGCCTCGTCGACGCGCCTGCTCGACGGCGCCATCGCCGCGACGGCCACGTACGCGATGCCCTTCTCGTTCCAGTTCTGGGGCCTGCCCGTGCCCTCGGGCTCGAGCCTCACCGTCGCGTCGAAGGGCTTCCTCACCTTCGTCGTGGGTACGCTCGCCACCTCGTCGGGCCTGCTCCCGTCGACCAGCACCCCGAACGGGGTCATCGCCCCCTTCTGGACGGACCTCCGCACGCGCACCCCCGGCGTGTGCGTCGCCACCCTCGGCTCGGCCCCGAACCGCCGCGTCGTCGTGCAGTGGAACGACGCCAACTACTTCTCCGGCGCCGAGGGCCACCTCACCTTCGAGGCCGTGCTCCACGAGGGCACCAACATCATCGACTTCGTCTACCGCGCCCTCAACGACGTCTCCGCGCGCACCCCCGCGGTCGGCCTCGAGCGGCAGGACGGCTTCGACGCCGTCGCGCTCTGCCCCGGCGGGGTGGCCGGCTGCGCGGTGACCTCGACCTCGCGGCTGCGCTTCACGCCCACGCCCTGACCTCGCCGCTTGCGCGGGGTCGCTCCGCTCGTGCAAGTCTCTCGGTGATGCGCGCCCCCCTTCGCCTCGCTTCTCCCCTCCTCGCCCTCGGCGTCGTCGCGGCCTGCTCGTCCGAAGAGCGGCCCCCCGGCGTCTCGAACGACGCCGGCATCACCCTCACCGACCGAGGCAACCCCACGGTCGACCGGCCGAGCCCGACGGACACGGGCGACCCTGCCGACGCGGGGGCCCCGACGGACACCGGCGCGCCTACCGACGCTGGCAGCCCCGTCGACGGCGGGGCGCCCTCCACCGGCGCGCGGCTCCTCGCGCCCTTCTCGGGCTCCATCGTCCGCTCGCTGCGCCCTACCTTCCGGTGGAGCTCGCAGCCCGGCGCGACGGGGTACCGCGTGGAGTTCTCCACCACCCGGGCGTTCTCCGCAGTCGCCTCGTCGGAGATGGTCGCGGGCACGGAGCTCCGCCCCTCGGCGGACCTCCCCCGGGGTCTGCGGTGGTGGCG
>JAEYZO010000683.1 GCA_023428035.1 Pseudomonadota bacterium
GCCCGACACGACGTCGTAGAGCTGGTCGAGCGACACGATGGTCTGGAGGTAGATCCTCGTGTCCTGGTTGGGCGCCCAGAACGGGTTGCCGTAGGTGCCGTCGGCGTCGAGGATGTTGCGGAAGACCTGATAGCCCACCTCGAAGGTGAGGTAGTTGGTCACGATGAAGTCCACCCAGGCGGCGAAGACGGTGTTGTTGCGCACCGTCGTCGGGCTGTTGCTGGTGAGGTTCAGCTCGCGGCCCGAGTAGTCGAAGAGGTGCTGCATCGAGAAGAACACGCCGGGGCTCACGTGCGACCAGCTCTGCACGAGGATCACCGCCCACGAGAGGGTGTTCGAGGGGTTGAACGCGCCGCCGAGCTGCTCGGCGCAGGAGCCGCCCGCGCCGCCGCCGTAGCACTGCGGGCTGTAGGGCAGCGGGGTGCGCATCCCGGGGGTCGTGTACTGGTAGAACGGGTGCGTGTACGACGCGTTGGCGATGACCATGAAGTCGCCGCCGAGCACGTGGTCGAAGGCCGCCGCGGCCTGGAGCACCAGGCCCGGGGTGAGGATCATCGTGCGCGAGCGCGACTCGACCGAGACGGGGAAGATGAGCCTCGGGGCGACCCAGAACTTCAGCCGCCCGCCGATGGCCGGGATGCCCGTGATCCAGAGGTCGAGGTTGGGGTCGCTGAAGCGCGGCTCGTTCTGCGTCGACGTGAGGTCGTTGTTGGTGAACTCGTAGCTGAAGTTGATGCCCGCGCGCATCTGGAACATGCGGTTGAAGGTCCAGCGCGGGCGGAACGAGATCGTCGTGTCGACGGTGTCGTTGGGGTACTGCCTGAGGTCGCGCGCGAGCGTCGGGATCGTGACGCCCACCGACCAGAGGAGCTGGGTCTGACGCCAGGGGAGCGGGGTCACCGCGGGGGGCCTCGTGGTGGCCGGGGTCGCGCTCGACGCCGTAGGGGTCGCGCCGGCCGCGGGGGTCGACGCGGCGGCCGGGGTAGGCGTCGCGGGGGTCGCGGTCGACGGGGCGGGCTGCGGGTCTTGCTGCTGCGGCTGCGCCTGCTGCTGGCCTTGTTGCTGCTGCGCCAGAGCCTGCCCGGCGAACACCATCGCGGCGAGCGCCGCTGCGTACCCTGTCGACCTCGGGGACATCGTTACAGCTCCTGAGAACCCGCTGTGGGTGCGACGAGACCCGCGCGGGCCTGCATCAAGGGCCGCGGACATCACCCGTCAGCCCTACCCTTGTCAATCACCACGACCCGCGAGGGGTCGTTCCCCGAGAGCGCAAGAAGCAAGCCACGGCGACGATCGCGCTGGACCGCAGCGGGATTCGTGCTAGCAGCGGGCGCCCCGAGGATCGCCGTCAATGCGCTGACGCCCTGTTGGTGACAGGGCGCTTCGGGCTCAGCCCTCGCCGCCGCCGCCCTCGTTCGGGGGGATGCGGCTGCCCAGGTAGAACAGACCCCCTGCGAGGAGGAGCACGGCGAGGATGGCGATGAGCTTGACCATGTCGGCGTGCGCTCTGTCGCACGCTCACGGTCGGCGGGCAAGGCCGACGCTCAGCTCGCGCGTGACTTCAGCACGAGGAGCTGGAACTTCGTGAAGTGGTGCTGGCCGCAGGTGTAGAGCACCTCGTACACGGTGCGCGAGGGCAGGCGGTGGTCGGCGATGATGGCGACCTCGAGGCCCTCGCGGGTGTCGCGGCCGAGGCGCTGGGCCTGGCGCTCGGAGACCTGGCGCTGGTCGGCCATCACCTCGGAGAGGGGGTTGATCACGAAGCCGTTACCGCCGCCGCGCTTGAGCGAGGGGTCGACCTCGCCGTTGCGGAGCGAGGTGACGAAGCGGCCGTTCACCGTGATCGACACCTGCGACACGATCACCTGCAGCGCGTTCGAGGGCGCGGTGTCGACGGTGGAGTGCGGGAGCGTGAGGTCGGCGCCCTGGGGGATGCTCGCGGCCGACGACGAGAGGGACTTCAGGAGGAACACCAGGATGATGGTCATCATGTCCATCATCGCGACGATGTTGAGCTCCTCGTTGGTGTGCTCGACCTTGCGCGAGCGCTTGCGGCGCATGGTCTCGCGCTTCACCTGGAGGCGCGTGACGTTCGACTTCAGCGTGTGATCGGTCATCGCGCGCTCACCGGGTGCGCAGCACCCCGAGGGTGACCTCGGGGAACATGCAGTCGGGGTTCGAGTAATTCTGCGGGCGGTTGTTCTCGGGCAGGCGGCAGGCCCCGGGGCGAGACTCGCGGACGGCGTCGATGGTGCTCACCAGCACGGCGTAGGGGATGCGACCGTTCACCGAGATGTTGATGCGGTGCGCGGTGGTCGGGTCGGTGAGCTCGGTCGCGAACTGCTGACGGATGGCCTGCATGCAGCGAGTGAGGCCCTGCGCGTCGAAGCGGTTGCCGTCGGCGTTGGGCTGCGGGAGGAGCGCGACCGCGGTGGTGGCCGCGCCCACGGTGGTGCAGCCCGGCGCGAGGAAGCCCCCGCCGGCGCCGACGACGTAGCCGTTGTCGGTGATCTGCACGGTGAGGTTGAGGTTCGGCACGTTGGGGTTGGGCCTGCCCCCGCCGGCGCTCGGCGCGGGCACCGGGATCGTCGCCGTGAAAATTGTCGCGATGGTCGCGAGGAGGAACATCAGGACGTTCACGATGATGTCGAGGAACGGCACGATGTTGAGCTCGCCGCCCGCCTCGTCGGGCGTGGGGTGGTGGGGCTTGCTCTTGCGGTGGATGTACGCGCGTTGCGCTGCTGTGAAACGACCGCTCATGGCTCCCTCGCGAGGGCGAGCGCGCTCAGGGCTGCGCGCGGTTGGTGGTGAGCAGGTTCGTCAGCTTCGACGCGGTGAGCTCGAGGTCGGCGAGGATCTTCTTCGCCTGCCCGTTGATGAGGAGGTGCGCCACCATGCAGGTCACGGCGATGCCGAGGCCGAGGGCGGTGTTGTTCATGGCCTCGGAGATGCCGCGCGCCAGGCGCTGCTGGCGCACCCCGGGGTCGGCCACCTGATCGAGGGCCTCGAAGGTGTGGATCAGGCCGAGGATGGTGCCCAGCAGGCCGAAGAGGGTCGCGATGTTGGCGAGCGACCACAGGGCGCCGATGCGCTTGTTCACCTGGGGCTCGATGTCCATGACCTGCTCTTCGATGGCGACCACCACGGCGTCTTCGCCGCGGTTGACCTGCATGAGGCCCGCGCGGAACACCCGGAGCAGGGGAACGTCGGCGGCCTCGCAGAGCTTGATGGCGCGGTCGATGTTGCCCGCCTGCACCAGCTTGCGCACCTGGGCGAGGAGCTCCTTGGAGTTCACCCTGAACTTCGTGAGCAGGAAGATCGTGCGCTCGGCGATGGTCGCCAGCACGACGATCGCGATGAAGATGTTGATGAAGAACGGCCAGCCGAGCTTCTCGTAGAGGCCCGCGAGCCCCGTGGCCTCTGCGTGGGCGTTGCCCGTCTGCTGCTGCGCAAGCAGGAGGAGTTGAACCAGCGCCGACTGCATCGCTCTATCGCTCCTTCGTACAAGCCGCCGCGCGACCTCTTCGCGCGGCGGGTGGGGAAGCTACCCCATCCCGAGTCCCGCTTGGAAGCGCCCTGGCGACGCGCCCTCGCGGCTGCACCTGCGACCTCTCCGTCTCACCCCGCGCCCCGTCTACGCTCTACGCTCTCGATCGTGATCATGGGCGACGTGGTCTCTCGGCCGCTCGCGTGGGCCGGACCGTAAGCCCCCCGCGACGACGGTGTCAACGCTTCGAGGCACTAGGGAAGTCCCTGATCGCGCGCCCCTCGCGCGTCGCGGAACCTCCCGCGCCGCCCGCTGTCTACACCGCCTCGACCGCGGCCCTCGCCTCGCGGTCGCGCCCCTATGCCCCCCCACCGTCACGACACCACGCGACCCTCGCTCCGCGGGCGGCGCGCGGCCCTCGGTGGTCACTCCCATGACCACTTCGACCATGGGCGAGACCGGCCCGTCGAGGCGTTGACACGCGGGGGGGTCCCGATACTATCGCGCGTCGCTCGGGCTGCTGTGCGGTCCAGTGGTTGTCTGCGGTGGCGCGAACGCTGCGCCCCGTCGATCACCCCACAGCACGCTGCGGTGGGGAGCGGTCGGCGGGGAGCCGCGAAAAGCAGTGGCACCGCAGGGCCGTGGTCGTGTAGAGCAACGGGCCACCGGCGCGCCGCGCCCCCCGCGGGTCGCGGGAGCGCCGGGTGAGAGTTCGAGCAAGCGTCAACCGTCGTGGTCGCGCCCCGCTGGAGCGGGCGCGGGTGTAGTCGTCGCCCCCTAGGAGGATTTCGTGAACCTGCAGACTCTGGGTACCCACTTCAAAGAAGGCGGATGGGGGATGTGGCCCATCGTCTTCTGGATGGTGTTCGTCATCGCGATCAGCGTCGAGCGGGCGATGTACCTGTTCAAGTCGTCGATCAACAAAGACGCCTTCCTGTCGAACGTGCAGAAGTGCATCCTGGCCGGCGACGTGGGGCGCGCGATCAAGCTGTGCTCCAGCGCGCAGGCGCCCCTCGCGCGCATCGTGAAGTCGGGCCTGATGAAGGTGAACCGCCCCGACGCCGAGGTTCAGGCCGCGATGGACGAGGCCGCGCTCCGCGAGCTGCCCAAGATCGAGCACCGCACCGCGTACCTCTCGCTCCTGTCGAACCTCGCGATGCTCTCGGGCCTCCTCGGCACCATCACCGGCCTCATCGCCGCCTTCGGCGCGGTGGGCGGTCACGGCGAGGGCGGGCCCACGATCGACCCGGCCCGCAAGGCCGAGCTCCTCGCGGGCGGCATCTCCGAGGCGATGAACTGCACGGCCTTCGGGCTCATCGTCGCGATCCTCGGCCTGATCGCCTTCGCGCTCCTCAACGGCAAGACCCAGGCGATCGTCGATGACATCAACGAGGCGACGGTGCAGGTGCTGAACCTGGTCACCAACAACCGCCAGAAGATCAACGTGGGCGGCGCGAAGGAGGCGGCGTAGTCCGCTCCCGAGAGGGAGCGGGC
>JAEYZO010000702.1 GCA_023428035.1 Pseudomonadota bacterium
CCCCGCCCCCCCCCCCCCGCGCGCTCCACGCGCGCTACGAGAACTCAGCGATCAACGCCGCGTGATCCGACGCGACCTCTTCGCGGCCCTCGACGCCGCTGTCGCGCAGCTCCTCGTTCAGCGCCCGCGCGGTCTTGAAGCGCCTCCACAGCGAGCGGCTCACCAGCACGTGGTCGATCTGCTGCGCGTCGCCCCTATGGATGATCGTGAAGCGCGACTCCCGCGGGATCGCCTTGGCGCAGTGGTGCAGCACCCCAGACTCCAGCGCCGTCACCGCGTCGAGGTCGGTGTTCCTCCCGCGCGGCGCGTCGGCCACCGTGCCCGCGATCGAGCGCACCACCAGGGAGTCGGGGCCGTCGTTGAAATCCCCCAGCACCGCGAGCTGCGCGCGGCTGTCGCGCATCAACCTCGCGTCGACCCGCGACCGCACGAAGAGCGCCTCGGCCATGCGCGCCACCAGCGAGCGCGCCGCGCCCTCCGCCGCCGCGTAGTGACCCTCCTCCGCGATAGGGTCGCCCGCCTCGTCGAGCTTCGGGATCGGCCGCGCGCTCTTGAGGTGCAGCACCATCACCGCCAGCGCGCTCCCATCGGGGAGCGTGAGGTCGACCTCCAGCACGCCCCTGCGCGAGCTCAGCCGCGAGGTGAAGGGCCGCGCGTCGCCCTCCGCGAACGAAGGGAAGGTCAGCTCCCCCGCGCCGTGCGTCTCGGACCCAGTGATCGGAAAGCGCGACAGCACCCCGCACGCGATGCCCCGCGAATCGGCCACCCCCGCCACCGCGGGCAGGTACCCGCTCCCCGGCAGGAGGTCGCGCAGCGCGTCGAGCACGTGCGCGCCTTCGACCTCTTGAAAGGCCACCACGTCGGCGTCCATGCGGGCGACCACCGTGGCCACGGCCTCGAGCTTGCGCTGGAAGAGCGTGCGCGCGCGGCGTCGCGCCCAGATCCCGAAGCCCTCGCGGTCGAGCTGCCCGATCACGTGGGGCACCGCGTCGTCGAAGAAATCCCGGCAGTTGAAGGTCCCGATCCGGAACGTCACGCCCCCCACCTTACCCGATGGGCGCTCAAACCCTCACCTGACCTGCGCCCCGCACCACGAACTTCTCCGCCGTGAGCTCCGCCGCCGACATCGGCCCCCAGGCGTGCATCCTCGTGGTCGAGATCCCGATCTCGGCCCCGAGACCCAATTGCCCGCCGTCGTTGAAGCGCGTCGAGGCGTTCCACAAGACGCACGAGGCCTCGACCTCGCGCAGGAACCGCTCCCCCACCTCAGCGTCTTCAGTCACCACCGACGCCGTGTGACCCGTGCCGTGCTCCGCGATGTGCGCGAGCGCCTCGTCGAGCCCGCCCACCAGCTTCACCGCGAGGGTCAACCCGAGGAACTCCCTGTCCCAGTCGGCCTCCACCGCGGGCACGGCGGGCGCCCCCGCCGCGCGCAGCAGCTCGACCGCCCCGGGCCCCGCGCGGAGCTCCACCCCAGCCTCGACCAGGCTCCGCCCCAGCGCCGGCAGCACCCGCTCCGCCGCCCCGCGGTGCACCAGAAGCGTCTCCATCGCGTTGCACACCCCCGGCCGCGACACCTTCGCGTTCAGCGCGATCGCCTCGGCCATCGCCGGGTCGGCCGCCGCGTCGACGTAGACGTGACACACCCCCTGCCCGTGGCGCACCACCGGCACCTTCGCGTGCGCGTCGACGAAGGCCATCAGCGCGTCGCCCCCGCGCGGGATCAACAGATCGACCTTGCCCACCGCCCCCATGAGCTCGGCCACGCGCGCGCGGTCGAGGTCCGTCACCAGCGTCACCGCGTCGACGGGCAGCCCCGCGCTCGACAGCCCCTCACGCACCGCCTCGGCGAGGGCCGTGTTGCTCCGGATCGCCTCGCTCCCGCCGCGCAGCACCGCCGCGTTGCCCGAGCGCAGGGTCAGCGACGCCGCCTCCACCGTCACGTTGGGCCGCGCCTCGTAGACCACCGCGATCACCCCCAGCGGAACCCGGCGCTTGTAGACCCGCAGCCCGTTGGGGCGCTCCTGCACGAAGCGCTCGACCTCGAGGGGGTCGGGCATCGCGCGCACCTCGGCGAGGGCCTTGAGCATCGCGTCGAAGCGCGCGGGGGTGAGCGCGAGGCGGTCGAGCATCGCGGGGGAGAGCGCGGTGGCGGCCGCGAGGTCGGCCGCGTTGGCCGAGAGCACGGCGTCGCGCCGAGACGAGAGCGAAGAAGCGATGGCGTCGAGGGCATCGTCACGGCGGGGGCGCGGCAGGCGCGAGAGGGCTCGCTGGGCCTCGCGCGCGCGACGGAGGGTGTCGTCGATGGTGCTCATGGCTGCGGGGGGTCGTGACGTCTACCAGATCGAGGGGCGGGTGATATCGTCGCCGCCCCCAGTGGCCACCACCGACGACCCCGCGACCCCCGACGAAGCGCCCGCGCAGCACCCTCCCGGGCCCGTGCTCAAGGTGCGGCGCATCCACCGGCGAGACCTGAACCGGGTGTGGGAGTTCCTGAAGCTGTGCTTTCGGCGGGTGCACGCCGAGACGCTGGAGTACCAGCGGCCGCGCTCGAAGAAGCGCTTCATGGAGACCTACGAAGAGGAGGGCGTCGAGCAGCTCGTCTTCGAGGCCGCGGAGCCCGACGGCAGCGCCGAGGTCGTGGGCTACGCCGAGTGCGCCTTCGAGATCAGCGGCTCGGACAACTGGATGAACGAGAGCTTCTTCACCCGCCGCGACATGCGGCCGATGTTCGTCGAGGAGCTCGCGGTGCACCCCGACTACCACGGCCAGGGCGTCGGGAGCTTCATCCTCGAGCAGCTCGAGCACCTCGCCAAGGTGCGCGGCTCGACCCACCTCGTGCTCGAGGTCGCGGAGAACAACTCCCGCGCGCTGCGGTTCTACCGCCGCCGGCACTTTCAGAAGCTCGACGCCGCGATCTTCATGGCCAAGCGCGTCGCCAACGCCGAGGAGCTGCTGCCCCCGCGGCCGCTCAAGGCCCGCCCCGCGCGAGGGAGGCGCAAGCGCAAGGCCGCCCCCGACGTGGCCGTCGCTCCCCCCGCGCCCACCCCCGACGCGGCGGACCCCGACCCCGAGGGCTGAGCGCTCAGCCGTCGAGCGCGTCGCGCACCGCGCGGGCGAGGCCCTCGACGGTGAAGGGCTTGGTGACCAGCGGCACGCCGTCGATGTCCACGGGCCCGTCGGTGTAGCCCGACATGAACACCACCCGGGCCGCGGGCCGCAGCGGGCGCAGGCGCTGCACCAGCTCGCGGCCGCCCATGTGCGGCATCACCACGTCGCTGAGCATCAGGTGGATCGGGCCCGCGTGGCGCTCGGCCAGGAGCAGCGCCTCGCCCGCGTTGCGCGCGGGCAGCACGCGGTAGCCGTGGCGCCTCAGGATCTCCTGCGCGAGCGCGCGCACGCCGTCGTCGTCCTCGACCAGGAGCACGGTCTCGTCGCCGCCGCGGGTGACCTCCTCGGCCCGCGCCGCGGTCGCCTCGGGCAGCGCGTCGGCCGAGGCCGCGAGCGCGATGGTGAAGGTCGCCCCCTCGCCGGGCTCGCTCTCGACGGTGACCTCGCCGCCGAAGCTCGACACGATGCCGTACACCGTCGCGAGCCCCAGGCCCGTGCCGCGGCCGACCTCCTTGGTGGTGAAGAAGGGCTCGAAGACGTGCGCGAGCACCTCGGGCTCCATCCCCTTGCCGGTGTCGCTCACCCGGAGCACCGCGCGCTCGCCCTCGGCGTGGGTCTCGACGCTGAGCCGCCCGCCCTCGGGCATCGCGTCGCGGGCGTTCACCGCGAGGTTCATCACCACCTGCTCGACCTGCCCGGCGTCGCCGCGCACCGGGGGCAGCGCCGGGTCGAGGCGGGTGAGTAGCTCGACGTCCTCGCCCAGGAGGCGCCGGAGCATGGTCTCCATCTCGCGGATGATCGCGTTGAGGTCGACCGTGGTGAGCCTCGCCGCGTGCCGCCGCGAGAAGGTGAGGAGCTGTCGGGTGAGGTTCGCCGCGCGCCTCGACGCCGCGGAGATCTCCTCGAGGGGCTCGCGCAGCATGTCGTCGTCGGGGATGTCCCTCAGCGAGAGCGCGGCGTAGTTGCCGATGATCGACAGGAGGTTGTTGAAGTCGTGCGCCACCCCCCCCGCGAGGCGGCCCATGGCCTCCATCTTCTGCGCGTGGAGGAACTGCTCCTGGGTGCGGCGCAGGGCCTCCTCGGTGTTCTTCTTCGTGGTGATGTCGCGCCAGAGGAGCACGCCCCCCGCGGGGCTGCCCGACTCGTCCTTGAGGGGCGTGCCGTTACAGCTCACCCAGCGCCCGTCGGGCACCACGTCGTTCTTCACGAAGAGCTCCAGGTCCCGGGTCTCCTCGCCGCGCAGCGCGCGCACGATGGGCATGAGCTCCTCGGGCAGGTGCGTCACCCCGTCGGGCAGGAACACCCCGTAGACCTCCGGCCAGCGCAGCGCCGAGACGCCCTCTCTGGGCCGGCCGAAGAGCCGCGCCGCCGCGGGGTTGAACACCCGCACGCCCCCGTCGGCGTCGACCACCACCAGGGCGTCGGCGAGGCTCTCGAGCACGCTCGTGAGGATCCGTGTCTGCGCGCGCAGGGCCTCGCGGTCGCGCCGCCGCTCGCGCCGCACCTCGGCCTCGCGGAGCTCCCTCTCGATGGCCGGGGCGAGGCGCTTGAGGTTGCCCTTGAAGATGTAGTCGTGGGCGCCGGCGCGCATGGCCTCGACGCCGACCTCCTCGCCCATCGCGCCCGACACGATCACGAAGGGCTCGTCGCGCTCGGCGCGGCGAAAGCGCGCCAGGGCGTCGAGGGCCGTGAAGGACCCGAGGTGAAAATCCGAGATCACCAGGTCGAAGGGCTCGGCGAGGGCCGACTCGAAGTCATCGAGGCTGTCGACCCTGCGCCCCGCGAGGGCGTAGCCCGCGCCCGCGAGGTGGTACCGGAGGATGATGGCGTCGTCCTCGCTGTCTTCGACGAGGAGAGCGTTGAGCGTCTTGCCCTTCGGCGTCACCACCTGCGCCTCCGCGCCGCCGGCGAGGCCGCGCCCCCCAGGTCTTACCCCAACCAGCGCCGCCGCGCGCGGGTCAGCCGCCGGGCAGCGCGACGATCTCGAACCAGTACTCGCCGATGGTCTTCATCGTCGACACGAGCTGCGCGAAGGTCACGGGCTTCACGATGTACGAGTTGGCCCCGAGGTCGTAGGTCGAGAGCACGTCCTGCTCGGCCTTCGAGGTGGTCAAGACGATCACCGGGATGCGCCGCAGCTCGGGGTCGGCCTTCATCTCCCGGAGCGCCTCGCGACCGTCCTTCCGTGGCATGTTGAGGTCGAGCAGGATCAGGCCCGGCCGCGGCGAGCTCGCCGGGTCGGCGTAGTCCCCACGGCGCAGGAGGTAGTCCATGAGCTCCTCGCCGTCGACGACGAAGCGCAGGTCGTTGGCGAGGCGGCTGCTCTCCAGCGCCGACCGCGCCATCATCCGGTCGTCTTCGTCGTCGTCGGCCATCAGCAGGGTGATGGCTTTGTGCCCGTCGCTCATCCCTCTCCTCCCGTCGCCACCCGCTCGGGCGGCAAGGTCACCGTGAAGGTCGCCCCGCGGCCCGGCGCGCTCTCGGCCGTGATCGCTCCCCCCCACTGCTCGGCGATCTTTCGGCAGATCGCGAGCCCGATGCCCGTGCCCTCGTACACCCCCCGGCCGTGCAGCCGCTGAAAGGGCTTGAAGATCCGGTCGAGGTAGCGCGGGTCGAAGCCGATGCCCTCGTCGGCCACCCGGAGCACGGCCCCCCCGCCCTCGGCCCGAGCGGCGCTCACGGTCACCCTCGGCGGCTCGCCCTCCCGGTGGAACTTCAGCGCGTTGCCCACGAGGTTCTGTAAGAGCTGCCGCGCCTGCACCGGGTCTACCTTCACGGTGGGCAGGGCGTCGGACCTCACCACGGCGCCGGTGTCGCGGATCCGGGTCTCGAGGTCCGAGAGCACGCCGCGGAGCGTGATCCCGAGGTCGACCGGCACCGGCGCCCCCGCGCGCGTGCCCACCCGCGAGAAGGTCAACAGGTCGTCGATGAGGGTCTGCATCCGTCGCGCGGCGAGCAGCATCCGGTCGAGGTAGTCGCGAGCGCGCGGGTCGAGGCCTTCGCCCGCGGCGTCGCGGAGCATCTCGCCGAAGGCGTTGATCTTGCGCAAGGGCTCTTGAAGGTCGTGCGAGGCGACGTAGGCGAATTCCTCCAGCTCGCGGTTCGAGCGGGCGAGGGCCTCGGTGCGCTCCCTGAGGGCGCGGTCGGCCTCGAGGCGCTCGGTGATGTCTTCGGAGATCCCCAGGAGGTACTCGGGCGCGCCCTCAGGGCTGAGCACAGGGATCTTCTTGGTGTGCAGGTAGCGCATGCCCCGCGCGCGGGTCTGGATGGGCTCTGACGGGATGTCGATCACGCCCTGCCCCGCGAGCACCTCGCGGTCCTTCGCCATGAAGAACTCGGCCTCGTCCGGGGGGAAGAAATCCAGGTCGCACTTTCCGATGAGCTCCTCGCGGGGGATGCCCAGGAGCTCCTCGCCCGCGCGGTTGAGGCGCTCGAAGCGGAGCGTGGTGGCGTCCTTCACGAAGATCATGTCGGGGCAGTGCTCGACGATCGACTCGAGGAAGCGCTGCTTCGCCCGCAGCCGCGTCTCCGACTCCGCCCGCGCCGCGAGCTCGGCCTCCAGCGCCGCCACGCGCGCCTCCAGCGCCGCCACGCGCTCGTCCGCCTCACCCATCTCCGCCGATGCTATCCCTCGCTCGCCCGAAACGCGCAATGGGTTGGCGCGTTCGGTCAGTAGGTGTAGTGCACCGCCGCGCCGCCGTCGCCGACGGCCCAGACGTCGTTGGGCGCCGCGCCCCACACCGCGCGCAGCGGCGCGGTGGGGCCCGAGGGCACCGACGACCACCGCGCGCCGTCCCAGTGCACGATGGCCCCGCCGTCGCCCACGGCCCAGACGTCGTCGCGGGCGCTGCCCCACAC
>JAEYZO010000768.1 GCA_023428035.1 Pseudomonadota bacterium
GGGCGGGCGCGCGACGGGGAGGCCTACGGAGAGGTCGGCGGGGACCGGGAGCGGGGCGTCGGAGGTGGGGCCGCGCTGGAAGGCGATGGGCGGAGGCGGGGGTGGCGGGGCCTTGCCGGGGATGGGCGGAGGCGGAGGCGCGATGGCGCCGGGCGGAGGCGGGACCTTGAAGGCCCCGCCGGCGTCGGGCACGGAGGGGACGCCGAAAGCCATGGTCTCGGGGCGGCGCACGAGGAAGGTCGTCTGGCACTTCGGGCAGCGCATCGTCATGCCGTTGCGGGGCACGCGACGCTCGTCGACCTCGAAGGTGTTCTGGCAACCGTGGCAACGAACCTCGAACATCGTCCCTGTCCTTCGCGGGAGCGCTCAGCGCATCACGCGGTTCTTCCCTGACTGCTTGGCCCGGTAGAGCGCCTCGTCGGCGCGCTGGAAGAGCGACTCCGCGTCCGCCGCGTCCTCGGGGAACGCCGCGACGCCGATGCAGATCCCCGGCTTCAGCACCACGCCCTCGCGCTCGTAGTGGTGCGCGTTCACCGCCGCGTGGATCTCCGCCGCCACGGCGATCCCCCGCTCGCGGTCAGCCCCCGGGATCGCCGCGCAGAACTCGTCTCCGCCGAAGCGCGACCCGATGCCCCGGCCCTCGATCACCCGCCCGATGAGCCGCCCCGTCTCGCCGATGGTGTAGGCCCCGAAGAGGTGCCCGTGCTTGTCGTTGATGGCCTTGATCCCGTCCATGTCCATCACGAGCAGGCACACGCTGGTGCCGGCCCCGCGCGAGGCCTCGACCAGCTTGCCGAGGTCCTGGTCGAAGCGCCGCCGCACGTAGAGCCCCGACAGGTCGTCGACGTGCAAGAGCCTCTGGAGCTGCTCGTCGTAGTCCTGGTCGAGCCGGTCTTGCAGCTCGAAGCGCAGCACCGTGCGCGCGAGCGTGATGCGGTCCCCGTGCTGCAACCGCGACTCGGCCACGCGCTTGCCGTTCACCTGCGTGCCGTTGGTGCTCCCGAGGTCGACCACGGACCACCCGTCGCCGCGGTCTTCGATCCTCGCGTGGCGCCACGACACGCCCTGGTCGGAGAGCACCACCTCGTTGTTCGGGTCGCGGCCCATCGTCGCGTTGCCCGCGAGGCGCTTTCGCAGCCCGAGCTCGTTGCCTGACATCACCACCACGGTCGGGCGCCGCGCGTCTTTGATGGCCGCGCTGAGCTCGGACCGCAGCTCCAGGCTGTCGTCGAGGGGGATCGTGCGGAGCGACTCGGGCACGGTGGTCTGCCGCTGCCGCGCTTCGCCGGAGTCGGAGCCGCCCGCGCCGGGTCGGGCGGTCCCCCGCGGGGAGGTCTCGTCGGGCATCGCCCGAGTGAGACTACCACCCGCCTCCCGAGCGAGGACAGCAATAGCCCACCGTTCCACGGAGAACTACACCTACTCACCTCGGCGAACTCCCGCCCCTCGGGGCGCGGGTGTACCGTCGCGGCCTCGGTGGCGGTATGGGCGTGACGGTCTACGTGCGGGGAGGCGACGGGGTGACCGTGTGCCGGTCCCTCGACGGGGTGCGGGAGCTCCTCGAAGACAACTCCCTCTTCTGGATCGACGCGACCAGCATCGACGAGCCCCTGCGGGTGTTCCTGCAAGACACCCTGCGGCTGCACCCCCTGGCGGTGGAGGACATCCTCCTCGAGCGGATCCACCCCAAGATCGAGGACTACGGCGACTACCTCTACGTGGTGATCCACGGGGTGACCCTCGACGGGGGCGACCCGATGGCTTTGCGCACCGCGGAGCTCGACGTGGTGCTCACCGACCGCTGGGTGTTCACCCACCACGCCGAGGGTTTCGAGGCCACGGCCCTGGTGCGCGACGACCTCCTGCGCAACCCCAAGCTCATGGACAAGGGCCCGTCCTTCGTCGCCCACGCCGTGATGGACCGCGTGGTCGACAGCTACCAGCCCGTGATGGACCTGCTCGACCACGCCATCGACGCCATCGACGCCGAGGTGCTCGACGACCCCGGCGAGGAGATCGTCCAGCGCATCTCGAAGCTCAAGCGCTCGCTCCAGCGCCTGCGCCGCATCGCCCTGCACCAGCGCGAGGTGATGCTGCGCCTCTCGCGGGGCGAGTTCGCCGTGATCGCCGAGCGGGCGCTGCCCTTCTTCCGCGACATCCACGACCACTGCGTGCGCGTGGCCGACCTGTCAGACAGCTACCGCGAGCGGCTCTCGAACGCCTTCGACGTGTACCTGTCGATCCTCTCGAACCGGATGAACCAGGCCATGCGCGCGCTCAGCGCCGTGGCCACGGTGATGCTCCCGCTGACCTTCATCGCCGGTCTGTACGGGATGAACTTCGAGCACATGCCCGAGCTCCACTGGCACTACGGCTACCTGTGGGCGCTGGGCCTGATGGGCACCGTGGGGGCGGCGACGGTCTGGTACTTCCGCCGCAAGGGCTGGATGTAGCGCCCTACTGGAGCTGCACCCCGACGCCGGGGAGCACCTGGTTCACCACGCTGTTGATGGTGCCCGCGGCGCCGCGCATGAAGAAGTCTCGGGAGACCGTTCCGCGGGAGGTGAAGGGCGCGCGGATCGAGAGGTAGTGCTCGACGGTGACCTCGCCCTCGATGGTGTAGTTCACCATGGGCGAGCCGCCGGACATGAGGAAGGCCGGCGCGCCGTTCCAGGGCACGGTCACCTCGGCGGTGACGGGGGTCCAACGGCCCGGGGGGATCTGCGCGCGCACGACGTTGACGCCGGAGCCTACGTCCTGCCCGTCGAGCCAGAGGTGCGCCCGGAGGTCGTGCAGGTCGAGGGTGAAGGTGTTGCTGTTGTAGGTGTCGAAGAGCACCCGGAAGGTCAGCCCCTGGGGAGAGACCCCCGTGAACTGGAGGTCCCGCGGACGGATGTGGGGGGTCTGGACGTTGATCGCGCAGCCCGCGGAGACGGCCCCGAGGGCCAGGAGCGCGAGGAGGGCGGTGCGGCGGGGCAGTTGGGGCTTCATCCGTCGGGTCTCCTGAAGGGAACGGTTATACGCCGACCGCTCCGGGGGCCCGCGACGGAATCGTCAGCGCCCGTGCTTCTCGATGGACCGCTGGTACGCCGTGTAGGCCGGGATCGCGTGACCGATGAAGCCCATCAGCGACAGCGGCCCGAGGAACCACACCGTCGTCGAGTAGAAGACCGACGCGACGACGAACCAGAACACGCCGCGGAGGAAGTCTCCGTTGTAGACCTGCCCCAGGCCCGGCAGCACGAACGACAGCAGGGCAGCGTTGCCAGATCGGCTCATCGACACCTCCTTCAGCGCGCCCGACGCCGCGGGTCGACCGACCCGCTCGCCCCGAGAGCCGCACATTGATAAGTCCCACGCGCAGAGCGTCCATGCCACGCGGCACGATTTCCGATGCGGAGCTGAGCGCGATGCGGGCGGCGCTCCTCGACTGGTACCGCGCCCACGCGCGCGCTCTCCCCTGGCGGGGCAGCCCCGACCCCTGGGGCGTGTGGGTGAGCGAGGTGATGCTCCAGCAGACCCGCGTCGAGACGGTGATCCCGTACTACTCCCGCTTCATGGAGCGCTTCGCGACGCCCCGCGCCCTCGCCGACGCGGCGGAGCCCGAGGTGCTCTCGCGCTGGGCGGGCCTCGGGTACTACCGCCGCGCGCGGATGCTCCACGCCGGCGCGAAGGCCGTGGTCGAGCGGCACGGCGGTGAGGTGCCCGCCGACCTCGACGCGCTGCGCGCGCTGCCGGGGGTGGGTGCCTACACCGCGGGCGCCGTGGCGAGCATCGCGCACGGGCTGAGGGCGCCCCTCGTCGACGGAAACGTCGAGCGGGTGCTCACCCGCTGGATCGCGATGGAGGGCGACCCCCGCAAGGGAGAGAACCACAAGCGCCTGTGGGCCCTCGCCGCGAGGATGGCCGACCACCCCGACCCCGGCGCCGTGAACCAGTCGCTGATGGAGCTCGGCGCGACCGTGTGCGCGCCGAGGTCTCCGCGCTGCCTCGTGTGCCCGGTGAGGGCGTGGTGCGAGGCCCACGCGCGGGGCGAGGCCGAGCGCTACCCCGAGAAGGCCCCGAAGGCCGCGCCGAAGCCCGAGCGGTGGACGGCGCTCGTGCCTCGGAGAGGTGATGAGTACTGGCTCCCTCGCAGCGCGCTCCGTCGGTGGACGGGGCTGCTCATCCCCGCGATGGCGAGGGGCGAGCCCGAGGGGGACGTGGGCGAGCACGTGGGCGTCGCGGTGCGAGGCGCGAGGCGCGTAGGAGCGGTCGAGCACGTGCTCACCCACGCGCGCATGGCCATCGACGTGTGGACGGGTGAGCTCGCGGGCGACCCCGACGGCGGCGCGCTCGCGACGCCCGAGGCGCTGGTCGCGATGGGACTGCCCGCGATGACCGCGAAGGTGCTGGGCCTCGTCACCGGCGCAGGCGGAGCGCCAGCGCCGCCAGGAGCGAGAGGCCGCCCGCGACGCGCGCCGCGGCGATGACGCCCGCGGCGGAGC
>JAEYZO010000857.1 GCA_023428035.1 Pseudomonadota bacterium
CGGCTGGGGTGCAGCCGCGGCAGCGGCCAACCCCAGCCCGTAGGCGAAGCGCTTCACGCACCTTGAAAGGGGTGAGGGCCAACAGCCCCGTCGCCCACGCCCGACGACACCGCGACGACGCTCGCGCGGCGGCTGCACCGTGGGCGTAGTCCGCAGGGCGTGCGGGTGCGCCCAGGTGGGAGGCGCTGCCACTGAAGTGCGGCCGAGGTCGCGTTCGCGCTTCTCCCCTGCGACGCACCGTCGGTACGGTCTCCCTCGAAGGAGGGACCGCCGTATGGACTGGAAGGACGTGGCATCCGTGGAACTGCCCCTCGGGGCGCAGGTCGGTGATCTGCTCGGCGTGGTCGACCAGCTCGAGATGCAGGCGAAGGCCGCGCTCTCGCCCAAGGGAGGCGCCGTCGACGCCCCGCGGGTGAAGGCCCTCGCCCCGGTGGTCGACGACGCCCTCGCGGCGCTGCTCGAAGCGCGCGACGCGCTCAAGGCGGTCGAGGCGAAGCGCGCGACCCACGCCGCCCCCGACGTGGACACTGACGTGACCGCGGCGGCGAACGCGGCCGCCGACGACGGGTGGAGGGCGCTGGAGAAGCTCCTCGACGCGGGGCGCGCGCTCACCGACGCCGAGAGGCCCGGCCGCGACGAGGCCGAGGCCCTCTACGCGCGGCTCTTCGACGCCGAGGGGCTGCGCTTCGTGAACCACCGCCCGCGGCGCCAGTGGGACTCCGCGCAGCGCCTCGTCGCCGTGCTCGCCGAGCCCGACGTGGGCTGCACCATCGAGGCCCTCGGCGGCAAGCGCCACCTGCGCGCGCTCCTCAAGGCGCACCACGAGTTCGGCGCGGCCTTCGGGTTCTTGAAGGCCACCGCGGTCGGCCCCGAGGGCGTCACCGACACCCGCGCCGAGCAGCTCGCCCTGCAGGCCGCCCTGCGGGAGTACGTGGTGAAGGTCGCCGCGCAGGTGAGCCCCCGCATCGCGGGGAGCGCCGAGCTCTGCCGCTTCCTGCTCGCGCCCTACCGCGAGCTGGTCGAAGACCTCGCGAAGATCCCGAAGTCCGCGCCCGCGAAGAAGCCTCAGGCCCCCGCGAAGCCCGCGCCCGCCGAAGACGCCAAGGCCCAGGCCGCCCCAGCCCCGAAGCCCGCGCCCGCCGACGACAAGCCCGCCTGACCCACCCCGAGGGTCGAGACACGGTCACGACCGTCTCCTCCACCCACGACCAGGGTGAGAGACACGGTCACGACCGTCTCCCCCACCCACGACCAGGGTCAGCGAGGCGGCAGCCAGCCTGGAGCATCCAACTTTTCCGGAGTGGGAGCGCGTAGTGGGCCAGGAGGCCGCGCGCCCTCACGCGGTGCGAAGTCGCGTCCGCGCGCCTCGCCCCTCTGCAATCCGTGCGAAACTCCTGCGCGACCGGGCAAATCGCGACCGCGGCGACGGCCCCGTGGTAGTCGCTACGGTCGAGGTCGAAGCTCATGGTGGGACCAGACCCTCAACGTCCTGATGGAGCTTGCCTGGCGCGGCCTCCCTCACACGGATCGTCGCGCGCGGCCGACCGCGTCCTCGTGCTCGACGACGACCCCGACGTGGCCGAGCTCGTCGAGGCGATCCTCACCGCCGAGGGTCACGCGGTCGAGGTGACGCACACCGCGGCGCAGGCCCTCTCGCGCCTGCGAGCCTTCGCCCCGCGGCTGCTCGTCTGCGACGTGCGCCTCCCCGACACCACGGGCTTCGCGGTGATGGACGAGGCCCTGCAGGTCGACCCCCTCCTCTCGGTGGTGCTGATGACGGGGCAGGCCACCGTGCCCGACGCCGTGAAGGCCGTGCAGAGCGGCGCCGAAGACTACCTGGTCAAGCCCGTCGACCCCGCGGCCCTCGTCGCCGTGGCCCGACGCGCCCTCGACCGGCAGCGCGCCCGGCGCGGGGAGCTCCTCGTGCCCCGCGAGGGTGACGGCGACAGCGCCCCGGCGATCGTGGGCAGCAGCCCGCCCATTCAGGCGCTCAAGGCCGACATCGCTCGGGTGGCCGCGAGCCGCGCCACGGTGCTCATCACCGGCGAGACCGGCACGGGCAAGGAGCGCGTGGCCGAGGCCATCCACGCCGCGTCGCCGCGGTCGAGCAAGCCCTTCGTCGCGGTGCACTGCGCGGCCCTCTCGGAGTCGCTGCTGGAGAGCGAGCTCTTCGGCCACGAGCGCGGGGCCTTCACCGGCGCCGTCGCCCGCCGCCCGGGGCGCTTCGAGCAGGCCGACGGGGGGACGATCTTCCTCGACGAGATCGGCGAGGTGTCGCCGGCCATCCAGGTGAAGCTCCTGCGCGTCTTGCAGGAGCGAGCCTTCGAGCGCGTCGGCGGCAACGAGACCCTCCACGTCGACGTGCGGGTGCTCGCCGCGACGCACCGTGACCTCGCGCGCCTCGTGGCCGAGGGGAGCTTCCGCGAGGACCTCTACTACCGGCTCAACGTGGTGGAAATCGAGGTGCCGCCGCTGCGCGCGCGGGAGGGCGACGTAGCGCTGCTCATCGAGCACTCCCTCGCGAGGCTCGCGCGCGAGGCGGGGGTCGCGCCGCCCGCGGTGGCCCCCGACGCGATGCGCTTGCTGCTCCGCTACGACTGGCCGGGCAACGTGAGGGAGCTCGAGAACGTGATCGAGCGCGCCTTCGTGATGACCGGCGGCGGAGAGATCCCCGCGAGCGCGCTGGTCTCTCGCCTCGTGCCGCGCTCCCGAGAGAGGGACGCTTCGGCCCCCAGCGTGCCCGGCGCGAGCTTCGAGGAGATCGAGCGCTACGCGATCCTCACCACCTACGAGGCCTGCGGGCGCAACGTCACCCACACCGCCGAGGTGCTCAGGCTCAGCCCCCGCACGATCCACTACCGCCTGCGGGAGTACCGCGGAGAGATCGGCCGGCGAAAGCCCCGGGAGGACTGGCTCGGCCCGAAGGGGCACCGAGGCAAGGGCTGAGCGGCGCTAGCGCTCCGTGACCCCGCGCACGAGCGACTCCGCGTCGACGGGCTTCGAGAGGTGGGCGTCGAAGCCCGCCTCGGTCACGCGCGCGCGGTCGCGCGGCATGGTGTAGGCCGTGAGGGCGATGGCCGGGGTGCGGCCCCCCTGGTCGGGGCCGAGCGCGCGCACCCGACGGAGGAGCTCGTAGCCGTCCTCGCCGGGCATGCCGATGTCAGAGAGGAGCACGCCGGGGCGCGCGACCCGCAGCACCGCGAGCCCCTCGGCGGCGGAGCTCGCGACGGACACCTCGGCCCCCGCGTGGAGGAGCATGGTGCAGAGGACCTCGCGGGCGTCGTCCTCGTCGTCGACCACCAGGGCGCGCAGGCCCGCGAGGGGGAGCCCCTCCGACTCGCCCTCGGCCGCGGCGGGCGGCGTCGAGCGGCGGTGCGCCGCCGCCAACGGGAGGATCACCTGGAAGCGCGCGCCCGTCCCGGGACCGTCGCTCTCTGCGCGCACCACGCCGCCGTGGGCCTCGACCAGGCTCCGCACGATCGCGAGCCCGAGCCCGAGGCACCCCTTCGAGCGCACCTCGCCGCCCTCGGCCTGGCGGAAGCGCTCGAACACGTAGGGCAACACCTCACGCGCGATCCCCGCGCCGGTGTCGCTGACGGTGAGCTCCGCGCTGCGGCCCGCGCGGCGGAGCGAGACGCGCACCGCGTGGCCGGGCTCGCTGAACTTCACCGCGTTGTTGAGGAGGTTCGAGGCCACCTGCTGCAAGCGCGCGGCGTCGCCGTCGACCACCGCGGGCGCGTCGGGCCGCTCGTAGAGCACCCGCACCTGCTTGCGCTCGGCCACGGGTCGAACGGTGTCGACGGCGGCCTCGACCTGCGCGGCGAGGTCGATGTGCGCTCGCTCCAGGCGGAGCTTGCCGGCGATGATGCGGCCCACGTCGAGGAGGTCGTCGATGAGCCTGGTCAGCGCGCGGGCGTTGCGCTCGACGGTCTCGAGGGCGCGGGGCGCGCGCTCGGGGTCGAGGCGGCCCCCGCGCAGGAGACCCACCCAACCGAGGATGGACATCAATGGCGAGCGCAGCTCGTGGGAGATCGTCGCGAGGAATTCGTCCCGCGCGCGGCCGGCCTGCTCGGCGAGGGCGCGCTCCTGCCGGGCCACGTCGAGGGCGACGCGGGCGTCGCGGTAGAGCCTCGCGTTCTCCAGCGCCGTCGCGGCCCGCTCCGCGAGCTGCTCAGCGAGCGCGAGGTCGGCGTCGTCGTAGCGGCGCCCCGGAGCCGACGCCAGCGAGAGCACCCCGAGCACGCGCCCGCGGAGCATCAGCGGCACGGCCATCGCCGAGCGCAGCTCCGACTCGCCGCGCTCCCCGGCGCGAGCCTCGAACACGAGCTGCGAGTAGCCCTTGTCGGCCGCGCGCGCGATGGCGTCGCGCAGGCCCAGCGTCCCCGAGGCGTCGATCGCCGCGCCGGCCCCGAGCCCGGGGCCCTCCCCGAGCTCCACCGAGGCGCGCTCGGCCAGGGTGGGCACCAGCACCTCTTCGAGGGTCTTCGCGACGGTGGCCTCGTCGAGGGTGGCGCTCAGCCGGCCCGACGCGTCGCCGAGCCACTTCAGGGTCTCCTGCGCGCGCTTCAGCGCCGTCACGTCGGCGAGCACGGTGCGGAAGGCCACGCCCCCGTCGGGCGCGGGGCGCACCTCGCTCACCACCTGCATCACCCGCCGCGCGGAGCCCGCGCCGAGGCAGAGCTCGCTCTCGACCCGCCGCTCGCCCGCGACGCAGCGGCGGAGGTGCTCGACCACGACGCGGCCCTCGGCGCCCACCAGGGCGGAGAGCGGTCGGCCGAGGAGCCGCGAGCGCTCGGCGCCCAGGAGCGAGGCGCCGGTGAGGTTGATCTCCAGCACGACGCCGCTCGCGTCGAGGGTGCAGTAGCCCACCGGGGCGAAGTCGTAGAGGTCGGCGTAGCGGGCGCGGGACTCCTCCACGAGCTGCTGCGCCTCGCGCAGCTCGCGGTTCTGCATCTCGAGCTCGACCTGGTGGACGCGGAGAGAGTGCGCGAGGTCCGGCGACGACAGCCGCTGCTCCTCGCGCAGCCGGTCGAGGAGCTCGGCCCGGGAGAGGTCCTCGAGGCGCCGGCGGTCGGGGTCACCCACGGGGCTCCGGCGGCGGGGCGGAGCCCTCCGGGGTCACCTCGACGAAGGAGAGCGCCGCGCCGCGGATGGAGTGCTCCGCGGTGCGGTAGGCCATCACCGAGACCCGGTAGCGCCGGCCGTTCGCCGCGGTGAGCTCCTCGGAGCGCGCCGAGAGGTGCTCGATGACGTTGGTGACCAGGCGCTCGAGGGCGCCCGCGGGCACGAACCACGACAGGTGCGCGAGGGGCCGCCCCACGTCGCTGGGGATGAGGTTCAGGAGCTTCTCCGCGGCCTGGGTGTAGCGCCGGATCCGCTGGTCGAGCCCCACGATCACCACGGCGGTCTCGACCAGGATCATCAGGTTCTGCAGGTCGTCGTTGCTCTGGCTGAGCTCCACCATCCGGCAGTGGAGCTCGTCGTTCACCGTGGTGAGCTCCTCGTTGGTGGATTGAAGCTCCTCCTTCGAGGTCTCGAGCTCCTCGTTGGTCGATTGAAGCTCCTCGTTGGCCGACTGGAGCTCTTCGTTGGCCGACTTGAGCTCCTCGTTCGAGGTCTCGAGCTCCTCGATGGCGCTCTGCAGGTACTCCTTGGTGGCGGTGAGCTCGAGCTCCAGCTCGCGCACCCGCGGCGGCGACTCGTCGGCGGCGTCGGCGTGGGCCGAGCGGGCCTCGAGCGCGGCGGCCTCGCCGCCCGGGTCGCTGAAGGCGACGACCATGCACCGGCTCCGGGTCTCGGGGTCGATGAGGGGCAGCACCTCGATCTCGATGTGCCGCTGCCCGTCGGCGCCCAGCAGCGGCACGCGGCGGACGATCACGGGGGCGTTGGTGTCGAGCACGCGGTGCACCGCGGCGCGCAGGTCGGCCACGAGCTCGGGGCGCGCGAGCTTGAGGAGGTTCAGCGACGCGTTGCCCGGGAGGGGCTCGAGGTAGGGCCCGGTGCGGCCGCGGAACTGGAGCACCTCGAGGTTCTCGTTGATGACCACGCCCGGGGGGCCGTAGCGCTCGAGCACGCGGCGGTCGGCGAGCTGCTGGATGTTGGCCATGGGCCTCGTGTCGGTGTGCAGGTGCGCGGCGGCGCTGACGCCGCGGGGGGCCGACTCGCCGAAGGCGACGTCGAAGGTGGCGCTCGAGGGGATGTTCTTCTTCCGGTAGAGCTTCGCCTGCCGGTCGATGAGGGAGAAGAGGTCGGGGGAGTCGCCCACGCTCTCGGAGGTGCCCAGGAGCAGGTGCCCGTCGGGCACGAGAGCGTAGTGAAAGATCCGCAGGACCTTCTTCTGGAGCGGCGCCTGGAGGTAGATCAGCAGGTTGCGGCAGCTCACCAGGTCGAGGCGCGAGAAGGGCGGGTCCTTGGTGACGTTCTGCGAGGCGAAGACGACCATGTCGCGCACGCGGCGGCAGACCTGGTAGCCGCCCTGCCGCGGCACGAAGAAGCGCTGGAGGCGCTCGGCGGAGACGTCGAGCGCGATCTGCGCGGGGTACACCCCGCGGCGGCCGAACTGCACGGCCTCGTCGTCGACGTCGGTCGCGAAGACCTGGATCTTGTGCTCGTGCCCGCGGTCGCCGAGGCGTTCGAGGAGGGCGATGGCGATGGAGTAGGGCTCCTCGCCGGTCGAGCACCCCGGCACCCAGACACGGATCGGCGACTCGGGCCTTCGCGCGGCGAGGCGGTCGAGCACCACGGAGCTCAGCACCTCGTAGGGGACGCGGTCGCGGAAGAAGGCCGTCACCCCGATCAGGAGGTCGTGGTAGAGCGTCGCGAGCTCGGCGGGGCGGCTCTGGAGCACGGCGAGGTAGTCCTCGAGGCGCTCGATCTTGTGCACCGCCATGCGCCGCTCGATGCGCCGCTCGATGGTGCCGTGCTTGTAGAGCGAGAGGTCGTGGCCGAAGGCGTCGCGCAGCAGCACGAAGACCTTGCCCAGGCGCTCGGGGGTCGGCACCCGCTGCGCGCGGCCGTGCTTGAGGTACGCGTGGTGGCTCACCGCCATCAGCTCGTCGGCGATGCCCTCGGGGGAGAGCACGAAGTCGGCGACGCCGGCCTCGATGGCGCTCGTGGGCATGCCGTCGAAGCGCGCGGTGTCGGGCTTCTGTACGAAGGTGATGCCCCCCTCGGCCTTGATGGCCCGCAGGCCCAGGGTGCCGTCGTTGCCGGTGCCCGAGAGCACCACGCCGATGGCGAAGGCCCCGCGGTCTTCGGCGAGGGAGCGGAAGAACGAGTCGACGGGTCGGTGCGGCTGCTCCGGCGGCGGCTCGATGAGGTGCATCGTGCCGTGCAGGAGGGCGAGGTTCGCCCCCGAGGGGATGACGTAGAGGTGGTTCTTCTCGACGGTGAGGCCGTCGCTCGCGAGGAGCACCGGGAGCGTCGTCCACCGCGAGAGCAGCTCGGGGAGGTGCTGCTCCTGCCCCGGCGCGAGGTGCAGCGCGAGCACGAAGGCCATCGAGTCGAGGGTGAAGCGCCGGAGCATGGGCTCGAGGGCCTCGATGCCCCCCGCCGACGCTCCGATGCCGACGATGGGGAACCTCCGCGCGCTGGCGCCCTCGTCGGGCAGCTCGCCCTCGGCCTCCGGCGCCTCGTCGTCCCGCGCTTCGCTCATCGCCCGCTCCGTCAGGCCCCTGCGGCCCCGCGGGCAAATAAACTCAGGGCTCTTCGGTGGTCAACGGCCGCTCCCGGGCCTCGCCGAGGTCCTCGTGGTCGTCGGCCGGGGCGTTTCGGAGGCCTCCCTCGGGCGCGAGCAGGATCGCGCGGATCACCTCGGCCTGCTGCCGCTGCAGCGCCTCGTTCTCCTCGAAGCGCGCGCGCATCCCGCCGGGGGAGCGGTCCGCGAGCCTGCGCGCGAGGGACGCGCTCTCCTCCAGCGCGCGCACCGCGGCCCAGAGCGCGCGCTCGAGCTCCTCGTCCTGCGCCGTGGCGAGGCTCGCGAGGGAGAACGCGTGGCCGACGTGGCAGCGAAACGCATCGAAGCCCGCGACGCTCGCCTCGGTGAGCGAGCCCTGGCAGAGCGGGCACGCGATCTCGACGCGCGCCCCGAGCTCGCTCCCCTCGAGCTCCAGCACCGCGACGGGCACCCGCGGCGACGAGAGCGGCGCGGGCTCGCGGGCGAGCCTCGCGA
>JAEYZO010000875.1 GCA_023428035.1 Pseudomonadota bacterium
GTCGTGGCCCGACCCCGCGAGGGACGCGGACGGAGAGCTCCGCATGGCGGTGCTCGAGACGCTCGGCGCAGTCTCCCGCGAGATGAGCGTCATGGGGGTGCTCCAGCGAGGGCGCCTCTCCGAGGGCGGCGCGGCGTGGGTCGCGACCCGGGCGAGCCCCGAGCGGCTCAGGGTGATCGAGGTGAGGGGCCGCGGAGAGGCGGGGAGCGCGGTGACCGCGGGCGAGGCCGCGATGGTGACCTTCAGGGTGCCGACGATGTTGCAGTTCTCGTCGCGTCCCGGAGCGCTCACGGGGGAGCGCCCGGCACGGCCGAGCGTGCTGGGGGGCGAGGCGCGGAGCGCCGCGGGGCGCCGCGGGGTGAAGGTCTACCGGCCCGGCGACCGACTGAACGCGGTGGTGGGCACGACCGAGGGGGTGGGGACGATCCGCGAGGGGGAGCTGCGCGCGGGGGAGCTCACCGTGGTGAGCCTCGCGGCGTGGCCCGAGGCGTGGTGGGAGCCCGGGACGGCGGTGGTGCTCCGGGGCCCGCGCCGCGCGGGGCTGGCGATGGGCGCGTCGGGGGTGGTGGCGGTGGGTGAGGCGGCGGGCGCGGAGGGGCTTTACGCGGGGCCGTGAACTGTGCAGAGTGCCGCCGCTCGCGAGGCCCCCCGTCACGCGGCGGACGGTCTCCGAGGCTGGTGTTTCCCCTTCATTGAAGAGCGGGAGTGCGAGGACATGGCCAAGCGGAACAAGATCGCCCTCATCGGCGCTGGCAACATCGGCGGCGAGCTCGCGGCCATCGCGGCGCGCGCGCAGCTCGCCGACGTGGTGCTGTTCGACATCCCTGCGAAGGCTGACTTCGCGAAGGGCAAGGCCCTCGACCTGATGCAGAACTCGGCCATCACGGGCGACGACTGCAACATCGTGGGCTCCGGCGACTGGGCCGACTGCGCCGGCGCCGACGTCATCATCATCACCGCGGGCGTGCCGCGTAAGCCGGGGCAGTCCCGCGACGACCTCGTGGGGATCAACCTCCCGATCATCAAGAACGTCGCCGAGAACGCGAAGCGGCACTGCCCCGACGCCTTCACCATCGTCATCTCGAACCCCCTCGACGTGATGGTGTGGGCCTTCCAGCAGATCACCGGCTTCGACCCGAAGAAGGTGGTGGGCATGGCGGGCGTGCTCGACGCGGCGCGGCTGCAGTACTTCCTCGCGGCCGAGGCCGGCGTGAGCGTGAAGGACGTGCGCGCCATGGTGCTCGGCGGCCACGGCGACGACATGGTCCCCGTGCGCGGTTACTGCACCGTCAACGGCCTGCCCGTGTCGCAGGTGATCGCCTCGGAGAAGCTCGACGCGATCGAGGCCCGCACCCGCGGCGGCGGCGGCGAGATCGTGAAGCTCATGGGCACCAGCGCCTACTACGCCCCGGCGACCGCGGCGATGGCGATGGCCGAGGCCTACCTCCTCGACCAGAAGCGCCTGCTCCCGGCGGCGGCGCACCTCACGGGGCAGTACGGCTACAACGACATGTACCTCGGCGTGCCGGTGGTGATCGGCGGCGCTGGGGTCGAGAAGATCGTCGAGATCACCCTGAGCGACGCGGAGAAGGCCATGCTCCAGAAGAGCGCGGCGAGCGTCAGCGGCGTGGTCGAGGTCGCCAAGCGCCTGAGCGCGCAGGGCTGAGACCGCTCCGGGGCTCGCGCCCCGACGTCCCTCCCCCCTTCACCACCCACAGCTCCTGGTCGGCGCGGGCGCCGACGGACAACGGAGAGCGATGAAGATCCACGAGTATCAGGGCAAGGAAATCTTCAAGCGCTACGGCATCCCCGTGCCGCGCAACAAGGCCTGCGCGACCCCCGACGAGGCGCGCGCGGCGGCCGAGGCGCTCATCGCCGAGACAGGCGTGCCTGTGGTGGTGGTGAAGAGCCAGATCCACGCGGGCGGCCGAGGCAAGGGCAAGGTCTCTCGCGGCGGCATGGACGTGGCGAGGGGCGTCGAGGTGGTGAAGGGCGGCGCCGACGCGGCCCGAGACGCCGCGCACCGGATGCTGGGCGGCACGCTGGTGACGATCCAGACCGGGGATGAGGGCCAGACCGTTCGCACCGTGCTGGTGGAGCAGGGCGTGGCCATCTCCCGCGAGCTCTACCTCGGGATGCTGGTCGACCGCGACACCCGCCGGGTGGTGGTGATGGCCAGCGCCGAGGGCGGCATGGACATCGAGCACGTCGCGGCCACCACGCCGGAGAAGATCCTGAAGGCGTGGGTCGACCCGGTGGCGGGGCTGATGCCGTATCAAGCCCGGCAGCTCGGCTACGGCCTCGGGTTCAACAAGGAGCAGGTGGCGCAGTTCACCCGCATCCTCGCGGCGCTCTACTCGCTCTTCACCAAGGAGGACTGCTCGCTCCTCGAGGTGAACCCGCTGATCGTGACCGAGGGCGGCGACCTCATGGCGCTCGACGCCAAGGTGAACTTCGACGACAACGCCGACTTTCGCCACAAGGAGTGGGAGGGCCTGCGCGACGCGCACGAGGAGGACCCGACGGAGCTCGAGGCCAAGAGCGCGGGCCTGTCGTACGTCTCCCTCGACGGCAACATCGGCTGCCTCGTGAACGGCGCGGGCCTCGCGATGGCGACGATGGACATCATCGCCCACTGCGGCGGCACGCCGGCGAACTTCCTCGACGTGGGCGGCGGCGCCAGCGAGGAGTCGGTCACGCGCGCGTTCGAGATCATCCTGAAGAGCCCGAAGGTGAAGGGCATCTTCGTGAACATCTTCGGCGGGATCATGAAGTGCGACGTGATCGCGCAGGGCGTGATCAACGCCACGCGCAAGCTCGGCCTCTCGGTGCCCCTGGTGGTGCGCCTCGAGGGCACCAACGTCGAAGAGGGCCGCAAGCTGCTCTCCGAGAGCGGGCTCGCGATCACCCCGGCCGACACGATGATCGACGGCGCGAAGAAGATCACCGCCCTGGTGGCGGCGTAGGAGCAGCAGCGATGGCGATCCTGGTCGACGACAACACTCGCCTCGTGGTGCAGGGCATCACGGGCAGGTTCGGCTCCTTCCACGCGAAGCAGATGCTCGCCTACGGCACCAAGGTGGTCGCGGGCGTGACCCCGGGCGCGGGGGGCACCACCTTCGAGCAGTCGGTGCCGGTGTTCCACACCACGCACGAGGCGGTGAAGCACGCGGGCGCGAACGCGTCGGTGGTGTTCGTCCCCCCCGCGGGCGCGGCCGACGCGATCCTCGAGGCCGCCGACGCGGGGGTCTCCCTCATCGTGTGCATCACCGAGGGCATCCCGGTGGTCGACATGTTGAAGGTGCGCCGCGCGCTGGAGCACCGGCTCAACAAGGACCTGCGCCTCATCGGCCCCAACTGCCCCGGGGTCATCACCCCTGGCAAGTGCAAGATCGGCATCATGCCGGGGCACATCCACAAGGTCGGCCGCGTGGGCGTGGTGTCGCGCTCGGGCACGCTCACCTACGAGGCCGTGGGGCAGCTCTCGGCGATGGGCGTGGGGCAGAGCTCCTGCGTCGGCATCGGCGGCGACCCGGTGAACGGCACCGACTTCATCGACGTGCTCACGCTCTTCAACGCCGACCCCGACACCGACGGGGTCATCATGATCGGCGAGATCGGCGGCGGCGCCGAGGAGCGCGCGGCCGAGTGGATCAAGGCCAACATGAAGAAGCCCGTCGCGGGCTTCATCGCGGGCACCACGGCCCCGCCGGGCAAGCGCATGGGCCACGCGGGCGCGGTGATCTCGGGCGGCAAGGGCAAGGCTAGCGACAAGATCGCGGCGCTCGAGGCCGCGGGCATCAAGGTCGCGCCGACCCCGGCGCACATGGCCGAGACGCTCATGAAGGTGATGGGGCGGTCGTAGCCGACGCTGCCCACGCCGCGGGGGCCCGCCCCGGGGGCCAAGCCCGAGCCCCAG
>JAEYZO010000888.1 GCA_023428035.1 Pseudomonadota bacterium
CCCCCCCCCCCCCCCCCCCCGAGCCCGCACCCGCGCGAGGTCGGGCTCGGCCACGCGCACGAGGAAGCGGTTGACCCGCAGGAGCCGCTTGTTCTCACGCGTGGAGAACGGCGCCGACGGGTCTTCCGCGGGCGCGGGGGTGGTCACCGGCTCGGGCGTGGCGGGAGGGGTCTTGGCGGGCTTGTCCTTGGTCTTCACGGGGCGAACCTCCATCGGAACGACGAGAGGCCCCACTGCCCCCCGGCGTCAGGAGCGACGCTACAGTCGGTGAAGAGCACCGAGCGACGGCGAAATGGCCCTGGTGCGACGATTCGTGGGTGCGGGTGCGCGGGGGTGGGAGAGGGTCAGGCAGGCCATCGCTGATGGTCGGACCCCGTCGCCTACGACTTCACTCCGAGGGGGTCAGGTCACCGCCGGACAGAGCAGCGTGATGGCGTCGCGGTCGATCGACGCGAGCAGCATCCCCGTCTCGACGATGGCGAGCACCGCGTCGTAGGGGTTCGCCCGCGGCGCCGGGCCGTCTTCGCCCACCACCTCGTCGCGCCACTGCGTGAAGGCCGACACGCCCCGCCGCAGCATCACCAACGGGTCTCCCCCGGCCTTCGCGATGCGCTCGGCGCTCACCACCCGCCACACCACCCTCGACGGAGGCTCCACCGGCAGACCCATGGCGTGGATCGCCTCCCACGCGAGCGCCTCGGCGGCGTCGACCGCGCGGTGCGCCGACGCGAGCGACACCGCCGCCGCCATCGACGGCGGGTGCGGCAAGAGCATCGTCCCCCTCGCCCGCTCGCGGATCAGCGCCACCGGGTCGTCGCTCGCGAGGAGCTCTTCCTCCCCCACCACCCGCGTCACCACCGCGCCGCCGGTGCCCCGCAGGTGCACCACGACGTCCCCTCCGCGGCGGGTGTTCCACGCCTTCGTGGGCCGGTCCCAGTAGCGCTTGCGCGGGTCGTCGAGCCACGCGAGGTCGAGCCTCACGCACAGCGCCTCCCACAGCTCGCAGAGCGCGCCCACCTGCGCCTCGCTCGTGCCCAGGTCGAGGTAGAGCACCCCGTCGGCCTCGAAGCGCTTCGCCTTGTCGGGCCCCATCGAGAGCAGCACGTCCACCGCGGCCTGACGCGCCTCCCTGAGCGCCGTGCGCTCCGGCGCGAACACCCTCGCCGCCAGGCTGCGTACACCCCGCGGCGCCTGCATCGCCGCCACCACCGCCGGATGAACCCCCGCGCGGAACCTCGCCGACTCCTCCTCCGCGACCATCATCGCCCTCGACGCTCTCACCGCCGTCAAGGCCGCTCAACGGTCACGACACCCCCACCTGCGTCACCACCGCGGGGCGAAGCACACGCCACCGCCTTCGAGGAACCCTCGCTCCACCTCGGTGTCGAAGACCGCCCCGAGGCGCTCCGCCGTCATCACCTCCGCCGTCGGGCCGATCGCGAGCGCCGCGCCGTCCTTCAGCAAGAGCGCGCGGTCGGCGAGGCGCGCGGCCATCGTGAGCTCGTGCACCACCGCGATCACCGCGGCCCCCGCGGCGGCGCGCTCCCGCACCAGGCGGCACAGCTCGCCCTGGTGCTTGAGGTCCAGCGAGGCCATCGGCTCGTCGAGGAGCAGCGCGTCGGCCCCCTGCGCCAGCGCCCGCGCCAGGCCGCAGCGCCGCTGCTCCCCGCCCGAGAGCGTCGACACCGCGCGCGACGAGAGCTCCGTGAGCGACACCCGCTCCATCGCGTCGGTCACCGCGCGCTCGTCGTCGGCGCGCATCGCCCCCAGCCAGTTGGTGTGCGGCGCGCGACCCAGGGAGACGTACTCCCGCACGGTCATCTCGGGAGGGATGCGCTCCCGCTGCGGCAGCCACGCCACGCGGCGCGCTCGGGCGCGCTCGTCGAGGTCCGCGAGGCGGTCTCCGCCCACCGTGACCGAGCCCTCGTAGGGGCCGAGCAGGCCCGCGACGAGCCGGAGCAGCGTGGATTTGCCCGCCCCGTTCGCGCCGACGACGCAGAGGACCTCTCCGCCCGCGACGGAGAAGCTCAACGGGCCGACGCCGCGGTCGGGCGCCGAGGGCCAACGCCAGCGCAGGGCCTCGACCTCGATCGCGCCTCGCACCGGACCACATTATCGCGGTCGCCCGGGCTGCGCGCGACGCTATCCTCCGTCGCCCGCTCGAAACGACCGGAGACCCCAAACGTGCCCCAGGACGCCTTCGCCGACCTCCACAAGAAGCGCAGCCGCGCCGGCCTCTGGATCGCCTTGATCGCGGTGGCCGCCGCCGTCGGAGGCGTGTTCTGGTACCGCAGCCGCAACACCCAGACCGGCCCGCGCTACCTCACCGCGAGGGTCACCCGCGGCGACGTGGTCGAGAGCGTCGAGACCAGCGGCGTGCTCCAGCCCGAGGTGCAGGTGCAGGTCGGCGCCCAGGTGAGCGGGCGCGTCGCGCGCGTGCTCGTCGACTTCAACCACACGGTGCGCCGCGGAGACCTCCTCGCCGAGATCGACCCCGCGCCCTTCCGCGCCTCCGTCGCGCAGGCCCGCGCCGCGGTGGCCTCCTCCGAGGCCCAGCTCGCCCGCGCCCGCGTGAGCGTGCGCACCAACCGCATCAACCTCGACCGCGCCAACGAGCTCCGTCAGCGCGGCCTCAACGCCCCCTCCGACGTGGACCAGGCCCGCGGCGCCCACGACCTCGCCGTCGCCGAGGTCGCCGTCGCGCAGGCCGACGTGGCCCGCACCCGCGCCGCCCTCGAGAGCGCCCAGGCCAACCTCGGGTACACCCGCATCACCGCGCCCATCGACGGCATCGTGATCCAGCGCAGCATCGACGAGGGGCAGACCGTGGCGTCGAGCTTCCAGGCGCCGGTGCTGTTCCTGCTCGCGAACGACCTGCGGCGCATGGAGATCCTCGCCAACGTCGACGAGGCCGACGTGGCCCACCTCCGCGCGGGCCAGGTGGCCTCCGCGCGCGTCGACGCCTTCCCCGGCGAGCTCTTCCGCGGAGACGTGACCGAGATCCGCTACGGCTCCACCACCACCGCGGGGGTGGTGACCTACCCCGCGGTGATCTCCGTCGCGAACCCCGAGCTCAAGCTCCGCCCCGGGATGACCGCGACGATCACCGTGGTGAGCGACCGCCGCGAGGGGGTGCTGCGGGTGCCCAACGCCGCGCTGCGCTTCCGCCCCAGGGCTGTG
>JAEYZO010000890.1 GCA_023428035.1 Pseudomonadota bacterium
CGCGCCCTGCTGCTGCTGCGCGCCCTGCTGCTGCTGCGCGCCCTGCTGCTGCTGCGAGGAGCCCGCGGGGGCGGCGCCCTGCGACGGCGAGGAGGGCCGCGCCGCCTCGGGGTCCGTCGCGTGCTCGGGGCCCTGCGCCGAGGGGTCGACCACGTCGGTGGACACGCTCGCGGTCACGGCGGTACAGGCCACGTAGCCCTCGAGGGCGTAGCAGTCGTTGTCGGCGTCGCAGGAGCAGTCGGCCTCACCCGGGAAGCACTGACGGATGTGGCCGTCGGCGTTGCGGGGGTCACCGCGGTCGTCGGCGGTGACGGCCTCGGGGCAGGTCCGCGCGGAGATCGCCGAGGTGGCGGCGCCCTGGGGGCTCATCTCGACGCCGCCGTTGCACCCGACGCTCGCAGCCGCGAGGAGCGAGAGCACCGACAGGACCGACTTGTTGAGGGCGTTGTGCATGGGCCGCAGGGAAGCGGCTGGGACCTCCCTGCGCAAAGCCCTTCGCAGCTCTCTACATCGTTGATATCTGTACGGAATCGCACGCAGACCTGAGGTCCACGTAGCCCCCGCCCCACCACGCACCTACCTCTAGCGACACGAATTCCGGGAAAGCCTCCCGGTCCATAGCCCCCAAGCGCGAAAAGCTCTCCTGCGGGTGATGTCCTACCAAAATGCCTGAGGGGTCTTCGAGAATCGGGAGAGTCATCCCTCCCACATCGGATCGAGGGTCGAGCCCGCCGTGAGGCCGCGGCGACAGGTCTGTTTCTGTAGTGTTTTCAGACACATACACACACCACGACGGAGGTGTGCCCGGCGCCGACACGACGCGCGGTCGGGGCCGCGAGCGCTCGACCCGCGGTGAATCGGGAGGAACGCGGGGTGGGAGGAGGTGCGCGAGGTCGTCGGAGACGGGGTCGGAGGTCGTCGGAGACGGGGTCCGAGGTCGTCGGAGACGGGGTCCGAGGTCGTCGGAGACAGGGTCGGAGGTCGTCGGAGACAGGGTCGGAGGTCGTCGGAGACGGGGTCCGAGGTCGTCGGAGACGGGGTCCGAGGTCGTCGGAGACGGGGTCCGAGGTCGTCGGAGACGGGGTTGAGGGTCAGCGGCGGTGACCCCCGCGCTCACCGCGCACTACACGGCCCCATAAGCGACCACTGATTCACGAAAAAATTGTCGCTTCTCGCCCCCTGAGCGCGACACCCTGTCCGCGTCTCTGTAATCCTAGAGCTCAACGATGGCACCGCCCGACGACCTCACCCGCGCGGACGAAGGCGAAGTCGAAGGCGAGGTCGTCGCGCGCGCCCCCGACGGCCTCGCGCCTGGCGACCGCGTCGGCCCCTACGTCGTGCTCGCGAAGCTCGCCGAGGGGGGCATGGGCGCGGTCTTCGACGCGCTGCACCTCGGGCTCGAGCGCCGCGTCGCGATCAAGACCCTGCACGCGCGGGTGCGCGGCTCGGCGGTGGCCCGCGAGCGCTTCATGCGCGAGGGGCGCGCCGCCGCGCGGGTGCGCCACCCGCACGTGATCGAGGTCTTCGACGTCGGGCTCCGCGACGACGACACGCCCTACCTGGTGATGGAGCGGCTCGAGGGCGAAGACCTCGCGGCGCTGCTCCAGCGCGAGGGCCCGATCGAGGTCGAGCGCGCGGTGGAGCTCGCGCTGCCCGTGATCGCCGCCGTGTGCGAGGCGCACGCGCGGGGCGTGGTGCACCGCGACCTCAAGCCCGAGAACGTCTTCGTCGCGCTCGGGCCCCTCGGCGAGCCGCACCCCAAGGTGCTCGACTTCGGGGTGGCGGCGCTGATCGACGAGCGCAGCGCGCTCACGCAGGCGAGCGTCGTGGTCGGCACGCCCAGCTACATGGCCCCCGAGCAGGCCCTGAACAGCCGCGGCGCGAGCGTCGCGAGCGACCAGTACCCCCTCGGGGCGCTCTTGTACGAGTGCCTCGTCGGCTCGGTGCCCTTCGTGCGCGACACGCCCGTAGAGCTCTTCGCGGCCCTGGCGCGAGACCCGGTGCCCCCGCCGCGTTCGCTCCGACCCGGCCTGCCGCCCGCGTTGGAGGCGGTCATCCTCCGCGCTCTGGCCCGTGACCCCGCCGAGCGCTTCGCGTCAGTGAAGGGCCTGGGCGCGGCGCTCCTGCCCTTCGCCTCCGACGCGGCCCGGTCGCGGTGGACGTCGACCTTCACGACGTCGGTGCTCCGCGCGCCGACGGTGCCCGCGCCGCGCCCGCCCGCGCCTACAGTGATGATCCTGCCGGGCGGAGCGCGCAGGTCGTGAGGGGGTGACGCGCGCCCGTGACGGGGCGTCGCTCGCGACCGCACCTCGCGCAGGCCTGACGGAGCCCACCCGGCGGCGGCCTCCGCTCCGTACCAGGGAGATCCGCCGCCGGGATCTCGTCGTTCTCTTGACCCATACCGACCGATCAGTATGGACTACGCGCCGCGATGCCCCCGCGCGAGAAGAAGGCCCCTGCCCGCGGTGACGCGCGCGCGGCGCTGCTGAGCGCGGCGCACGCGTTGGTGCGTCGACAGGGTTGGGCCGCGACGAGCGTCGACCAGCTCTGCCAGGCGGCGGGCGTGACCAAGGGCGCGTTCTTTCACCACTTCGCCTCGAAGGAGGCGCTGGGAGTCGCGGCCGCGCGCCACTGGGACGCCGTCACGGCGCCCCTCTTCGCGAGCGCGCCCTATCACCGCCACGAAGACCCGCTCGATCGCGTCTTCGGCTACATCGACTTCCGCGCGGCCATCGCCCAGGGCGCGCTGGAGGATTTCACCTGCTTCGTCGGCACGACGGTGCAGGAGACCTTCGCCAGCTCGGACCCCATCCGCGTGGCCTGCGGCGACACGATCCGCGCGCACGCGGCGCACCTGGAGCGGGACCTCCGCGCGGCGATGGAGCGGCACCCGCCGCGCGCGGAGGTCACCGCCGCGGGCCTCGCCCTCTACACGCAGACGGTGATCCAGGGCGGCTTCGTGCTCTCCAAGGCCCAGGGGAGCAACGCGCCGCTGCTCGACGCGCTGTCACACCTCAAGCGGTACCTCTCGCTCCTCTTTCAGGTCCCACACGACACGGAGACGGCCCATGGCGAACGCCCCCGGTAGCTTCATCTGGTACGAGTTGTTGACCACGGACCCCGACGCGGCCGCGCGCTTCTACGGCGCCGTCGTGGGGTGGGCGATCGGCCCGCGGGGCGAGTCCTCGGGCGCGCCGGACTACCGCATGATCACTCGCGCCGACGGCGGCAGCGCGGGCGGCGTGCTGGCGATCACGGACGACATGGCGAAGCGCGGCGCTCGCCCGCGGTGGCTCGGCTACCTCTACACGCCCGACGTGGACGCGGCGGTCGAGGCGATCAAGGCCGACGGCGGCACCGCGTGGATGAGGACGACGCTGCCCGTCGGAGAGATCGCGATGGTGGCCGACCCCGCGGGGGCGCCCTTCTACGTGATGGCGCCCGCCCCGCCGCCGGGGAAGCCCGACGCGGTGAGCGACGTCTTCGACGCGCGGGCCGCGCAGCGCGTCCGATGGAACGAGCTCTCCAGCGAGGACCTCGCCCGCGCGAAGGCGTTCTACGCGAAGCACTTCGGCTTCGAGTTCAACGAGGCGATGAGCATGGGACCGATGGGCGACTACTGCTTCATCGACCATGCGGGCGCGCGCGTCGGCGCCGTGATGCAGAAGCCCCCGCAGAGCCCCACCGACGGCTGGCTGTTCTACTTCGGCGTCGACTCGGTGGCCGCGGCGAAGCGCGCGATCGAGGCGGGCGGCGGAGCCGTGATCCGAGACGCGCACGAGGTGCCGGGCGGCGACTGGATCGTGATCGCCGCCGACCCGCAGGGCGCGCCCTTCGGCGTCGTCGGCCCTCGCGGCGACTGAGGACCGTTCAACCCACGACGAAGAGGAGATCCCTGATGACTCGCTCCATGGACGACGCCCCCGGCGTCACGCTCTGCCTCTGGTACGAAGGCACCGCCGAGGAGGCGGCGAACTTCTACGCGAAGACCTTCCCGAACAGCCGCGTGCGCGCGGTGCAGCGGGCGCCGGGGGACTACCCCGACGGCAGGCAGGGCGACGTGCTCGTCGTCGAGTTCACGGTGCTCGGCATCGACTGCATCGGGCTGAACGGCGGAGCCCGGTTCAAGCACACCGAGGCCTTCTCCTTCCAGGTGAGCACGCGCGACCAGGCCGAGACCGACCGCTACTGGGACGCCATCGTCTCCAACGGCGGCCAGGAGAGCCAGTGCGGCTGGTGCAAGGACAGATGGGGCGTGTCGTGGCAGATCACGCCCGTCGCGCTGACGAGGGCGATGTCTGGCGGCGACCGCGCCGCGGCGGGCCGCGCGTTCCAGGCGATGATGGGGATGAAGAAGATCGACGTCGCCGCGATCGAGAGGGCCGTGGCCGGAGGCTGATCCGCGGAGGCGGAGGTATGATCGCGCGATGCCTCGCACCGCCCTCTCACGGCTCGGCGTCGTCGCCTTCGCGACAGCGCTCGGCTGCGCGGGCGACGCCCGACCCACGGCGCTCGCGGACGAAGCCATCGACGCGTCCTTCGCCGACGTGCCCTCGGCCACCGTCCGCGGAGGCGGGGGTGGCAACGTCGGCGGCGGCGGCTCCTCTGGCGGTGGGTCCTCCGGCGGCGGCTCCTCTGGTGACGCCTCGACGTCGTCGGGGTGCCGCTCCACGGCGATCCTCGTGGTCGACCGCTCGGGGAGCATGCGAGACAGCACCCTCGACGGCGCCCAGAAATGGAGCGCGCTCCTCTCGGCGCTGGAGTCCGTGCTGCCGCGCATCGAAGACCGGGTCTCCCTCGGCCTGGTGATGTTCCCGCAGTCGGGCGCGGCGGGCGGGTGCGGGCTCCGCGCGACGCTCGACCTGGAGCCGCAGCTCCACGCGGCGAGCGCGATCCTGTCGCGCCTCCGGTCGAGCCCTCCCGACGGGCCGACGCCCACCGCGGGGGCGGTCGAGGTCGCGGGGGGTTGGTTCGCGTCCCACCCCGGCGCCGAGGGCCAGCGCTACGTCATCCTCGCGACCGACGGCGCGCCCAACTGCAACGCCGCGCTCTCGCCGGAGTCCTGCGTCTGCGGGCACTCGGGGTCGAGCTGCCTGTGGGGCGTCAACGGCTCCCTCCAGTGCCTCGACGACGTCCGCACGGTGGCGACGATCGGCGAGGTCCGACGGCAGAGCGTGTTCACCTACGTGATCGGACTCAACGGCGCCGAGTCCTTCTCCAACGTGCTCGACGCGATGGCCGACGCGGGGGGCCGCGCCCGCGCCGCGACGCCGCGCTTCTACCCCGCCAACACGGCTAGCGAGCTCTCGAGCGAGTTCTCCACGGTCACTTCGGACATCGCCAACGGCTGCCCGTGACCGCGCGACGCCACGTCACCCAGGAACCCCACCGATGACCCTCTCCCTCGACGCGGTCCGCGCCCGCGTGCTCTCGCAGAAGGAGCGACTGCCCTCGCTCTACGGCGACTTCGACTTCGACGCCCTCCCCGAGCGCTTCACCGACGCCCCCTCCCTCTCCGACCTGAAGGACCGCTCGTTCCCAGGCATCGCCGTGCGCGGCGAGGACCTCGCGCTGGTGCGCCACTACACGATGCTCGGCGACGTGGTGGCTGACGCCTACGCCGCGCTCCTGCCGCGCTACGGATTTCACCGCCTCGTGGCGATGCTCACGACGGCCTGCGCCCAGGGCGTCGACGCGGTGCCTGACGCGCCGCCGGAGCTCGCCGCGTTCATCGGAGCGATGGAGGCCACCCCCGACTGGGTCGACATGGGCATGGTGCGCGAGGGCGCGAGGCTGATGCGCAACGACGCCGCCAACGTCGCGCCGCTGGCGATCCGCGGGGCCTTCCTCGCGACCTTCCTCAACAAGTACGCAGCGCTGCCGATGGCCCTCACGGGCGCGCTGGGTCACGCCTCCGCGGCGCGGCGGGTGAACGAGACCGCGACCTTCTTCGCCGTCACCACGCTCCCCGGCGCGATGGAGCGCCACGGCGAGGGCTTCAAGGCCGCGGCGATGGTCCGCCTGATGCACTCGATGGTGCGCGTCAACGCGCTGCGCTCCGGCCGCTGGGACCGCGCGGTGTACGGCGTGCCGATCCCGCAGGTCGACCAGATGCCCGCGGGATTGATCTGGGCCTTCTTGCGCGCCTACGAGGTCGTGCGCGCGGGGCGCGGCTTCACTCGCGAGGAGCGCGCGCAGGTGGAGTTCCACCGCTACCGCTGCTTCCTCCTGGGTCTCCCCGAGGACCTCCTCTCGGATACGCCCGAGGGGATCCTCAGCTTGATGATCGCGCGGGGCTCGACCTTGCGCGCGGGCTTCGACGACGAGACCTGCGGGGCGCTCATCCGCGCGACGCTGTCGGCCTACCTGCCCCCTGACCGGTCGCTGAAGTACCGGGCCTTCGACGCCGTCGAGCGGCGCTTCTCGACGGGGTTCTTCGTGCGCTACTTCCTCCAGGGAGACGTCGCGCGCGCCGCCGCGATGGGGGTGGAGCTCTCGGTCGCGGACCGGCTCGTGTTCTGGGCCCTCGCTCCGCTCCTCATGGGTCGGATGGCCCTCTACGACGCGCTCCTCCGGGTGCCTGGGCTGAGCGGCGCGGTCGACGACGCGCTGGTGCGAAAGATCCGCCGGCTGCTGGCGCGCTACGGCCACGCGGAGTTCGTCAGCGACGCCGCGCGCTACCGACCCACGACGCAGGCCGTCGTCGCGCCGGCGTGACCCGAGGGCGTCGGCGGGCGCGTCGTCAGGCGTAGGAGTCGCTTCGCGCGAGCGACGCGAGCGTAGGCGGCGCGGGCTGGTGGATCGAGGTCGAGCTGCGCTTCGGGGAGCGCCGTTGCGCGTGGTCGCGGCGGGCGAAGCGGAGGTGGCGACGCTGCCGCCGTTCGAGGGAGAGATCGACCTCGCGCCGTGGTGGCTGCCGACGGAGGAGTGAGCGAGGCGGATACGATCGTCAGCCGCGCGTCAACATCCACAGGGGCGGGGCGTCGTCGCGAGGCACCGCGTCCTTACCGACTTCTTTGAGCATCGCATGGAGCTCGCTCGCGGCGTCTACAGCAGAGGCATCAACGCCGGGGGCGCGAAGCATCCAGGGCCCCGCGTTGGAGGGACGTCGAAGGTCCGGGCTCCTCGGCGGCAGATCAGCGAGGATGGCGAGGATCCGCAGCGCCCACTCGCAGAGGCGTCGTTCGGAGTAGCCCGGGGCCCGTAGATCTGCCGGGGCGAAGACGGCGCCGAACGCATCAGCCCACGCGATACCCGCCGCCACCGAGCCGCTCTCCAAGGTGAAATCGCCCGGTATCTGCTGACGCAGCGTCTCGGCGATGAGCGTGCTCACGCCTGAGAAGCTCATGGCGTCCGCGCCGTAGAGGTGGGCGAGCACCTCGCAGCGAGGCCATTGGTCACGAACCGTTGGGAGCAACGCGCGGAAGATCGCCGTCGCCTCGGTACCCCCGCGACGATGCTCCACGGCGCGGGATACGCTGGTCAGCCGTCGAAGGAACTCGTGCCTTTGTCTCGCGCCGAAGGTGGGATAGATCCAGGGTCCGAGACGCTGTTGCAGCGCGACGATCGAGGCAGCGCAGAGGCGCCGTGAGAGCACCATCGCATCGTGAGCCGTCTCGGCGAGCTCGTTGACCTGCGAGGGGTCGTAGCGGTCGAGAGGTTGGGGTAGAAGGACGAGCGCGCGCCCTTCTCGTGCCAAGTGGGCGAGCGACGCGATATCCAAGCCCATCGCGGCGAGCTGCGCGTCCGCTCTGTCCGCGAGAGGAAGCGCGAGGACGATCTGGTCGCACCACCCCAGCAGGTCCGCAGCGCCGGGGCACGGGAACACCGTCGCGTCCACGAGGACTCGGAGACATGGTGAGCGCGCCGCGTCGGGGAGGAGATCGCCGGGCACCTTCACCACCCCGGCGTGCACGTCGTGCCGGCGTGCCATCCAAAGAGCCTCTTCCGCGGCGAGCAGCTTGCGCGCGTTCGTCGAGAAGGCTCGCGGCAGTCGCCGCGCCGGGATGAGTTCGAAGTCACCGTCTCTGCGACTGCTACGGAAGGTCGGAGGGGCATCACGAAGCGACTCGTCCACGTCGGTCTCGAGCCGCAGCCATGGACCGTAGCCGAAGGAGGCGAATGCCTGTTCCAAGCATGCCCGCTCCGAGTCTGAGAGTGGTCGTTCGGTCGTGACTTGAAACCGCGGCGCTGTACCGCCTCCCCAGAAGCCCGGGAAGTCGACCGGCAGGCGCAGGTCGAGCTCGGTCAACAGGCTTCTCAGGGTGAACGGAAAGTCGCGGAGCTCGACGAGGTCCTCGAGGTCTGGCTCGGCGCAGCGCTCCGCGTCTGCCGGCGGGCTCGCGACAAGTCTGATGGGCGCGGTCGCCGTCGCGCGCGCGTATAGCGCGTCCTCCGCGGCGACCCGCAGGTCTTCAGTCGCGGTCGCCAGCGCCGGGCACACCGCGTACGCCCACTGGTCGTTCCGAAATAGCCCGGTGACCTCCAGCTCACCGAAGCTCATCACGAACTGCCCGTAGCTCCACACCGCGCCGCGGTGGAGCGCCGCGACCCATCGTGGAGCCTCCGGGCGATCACTGCTTCGCGTGCTCTCTGACAGGAGGATGCCCGCGAGCGCGCTCATCCCCTGCACGAGGGCCGACGCCTCGCCCCAGGGAGCTTCGTGAAGCGCGACGTCCAGGCGGTCGGCGCGAGCGAGCGCGGGCTCGTGGGGTAGTTCATGAACCGACGCGATCTTCAGGGGCGCCGACGTGGCGGGCTCGGCTTTGGTCTCCCACGCAGCGCGGATTCGCGCCTCTCGCGCGCTCCATGGGAGCGTCGGGTCGGTGCGGGACACGACGACGTGCAGCGGCACCTCGACCGACTCCTCGCGCATCCTCCGCGCGCTGACCCCGCGGAGCACCGCGCGCGCGCCGTCGAGGTTCTCGTCGTTGTCGACGAGCACGCAGACGACGCGGTCGGCGAGCAACGAGAGCGCCGCGTGGCTGAGCTCGGTGATCCCGGTGCGGCTATCGATAAGGACGACGTGCGGGTCGTACTGAAGCCTGAGCTGCTCCAGGAGGTCCTGGAGGAAGGTGGGTCCTACCGCCCCCGGCCCGTAGAGAAAGGACCGCCAGTCGATGCGGGAGAGCACTTCCCAATAGCTCGACGACGGCGCCGCACCAGCCGGCAAAACTCGGACCCACCCAGACGAGAGCGGCGTGTCCGTCCGCGCGAGGTACGTCGCGTCGTCGAGCGACGCGTAGAGCTTGCCTCGCGTGAGGTAGTCGTCGACCAGGTCCACCGCGCCTCGCGTGACCTCACCGCGCTCAGGGCGGAGGCGATAGTGGAGCCCGGGCGCGTCGAGATCGAAGTCCATCGCGACGACGCGAGCGCCCCGCCGAGCGAGGTCGCGAGCGCACTGCGCGAGCAGCGTGGTGCGCCCCACGCCGCCCTTGTAAGAGTAGAACGTGACCGTCTCCATGGCGCTCAGGCGGCTCGGTCGAAGAGGGCGTGCTTGCCCGTGCCGAGTTGCCGGCGCCGCGCCGCCAGCGCGGGGTCGTCGTGGAGCCG
>JAEYZO010000963.1 GCA_023428035.1 Pseudomonadota bacterium
GGCCGCGAGGCCCTCGCCCGCGTCGAGGCCGGCGAGCGCTACGACGTCATCCTCTGCGACCTCATGATGCCTGAGGTCAGCGGCCTCGACGTCTTCGAGACCCTCGAGCGCGTCGCGCCCGAGCAGGCCCGGCGCGTGGTCTTCCTCACCGGCGGCGCCTTCACGCCGCGGGCCCAGGAGTTCCTCTCGCGCGTGCCGAACCCGCGCCTCGAGAAGCCCTTCGACCTCGACGAGCTCGGCCGCATCGTCCGCAAGGTGGGCGGCGCCGCGCCGACCCCCGTCGAGCCTCAGTAGCCCTCGGTCTTCGAGATCACCTCGTTCATGATCTCCCGCGTGCCGCCCCCGATGGGGTACAGCCGCGCGTCGCGGTAGAGCCTCTCCACCAGCGTCTCGCGCATGTAGCCGTAGCCGCCGTGCACCTGCACCGCGGCGTCGCACACGAAGCTGCACATGTCCGTCGCGACGTTCTTCGCCATCGCCGCGAGCCCCGCGGTGCGAGGGTCGTTCGCCCGCACGCGCTCGACCACCTCTCCCGTGAGGGCCCGCGCCGCCGCGATCCTCGTCGCCATCTCCGCCAGCTTGTGCCGCGTCACCTGAAAGCCCGTGAGGGTCTTGCCGAAGGCCACCCGGTCGCGCGCCCAGCGCACGCTCTCGTCGTAGGCGAGGGCCGCGATGGCCACGCACTGCGCCGCGAGCAGCACGCGCTCCACCGCGAAGTTCTGCATGATGACCGCGAAGCCCCCGTCGACCTCGCCCACGAGGTTCTCCGCGGGCACCCGGCACCCATCGAAGTGCAGCTCCGCGGTGTCGCTCGCCCACCAGCCCATCTTCTTCAGCTCGCGGCCCACGCTGAACCCGTGGGTGCCGCGCTCGACCACCAGGAGCGACACCCCGCCGTAGCCCTCGGCGCCCGTGCGCACCGCCACGGTCACGAGGTCGGCGCGGGCGCCCGAGGTGATGAAGGTCTTCGCGCCGTCGACGACGAAGTGGTCCCCGTCGCGCCGCGCGCGGGTGCGCAGAGACGCCACGTCGGAGCCGCCGCCGGGCTCGGTGATCGCGAGGGCGGCCACCTTCTCGCCGCGGAGCACCGGGCGGACGAAGCGCTCGCGCTGCGCGGGGGTGCCCGCGCGCACGATGGGGGGCAGCGCGATGCCGTGGCTGCCGAGGCCCACGGTGACGCCCACGGAGCGCCCCGCGAGCACCATCTCCTCGGCGGCCACCACGACGTGCGAGAGGTCGCCGCCGCCGCCTCCTAGCTCCTCGGGGTAGCCCGTGCCCAGCACCCCCGCGGCCCCCGCGGCGGCGTACAGCTCCCTCGGGAAGCCCTCGGCCTCCTCCCACGCCGCAGCGTGGGGGGCGATCTCGCGGGCCGCGAAGCGCCGCACCTGCTCGCGCAGGGCGGCGTGCTCGTCGTTCTCGAAGAGGTATCGCACAGGACGTCGGTACCACGACCGCCGGGTTTGACACCCGCGTTGCCGCTGGCGAGAGTGCGCCGCGACGGGCGACATGGTGAGCCACGAGCCGGCCGCGCGGGCGCTCTCGGAGCGCTGGGAGCTCACGTCGCGCCTCGGCGCCGGCGCGATGGGCGAGGTCTGGCGCGGGCGCCACCGGCTGCTGGGCCACGAGGTCGCGATCAAGCTCATGAAGCGCGAGGCCGCGCGCAACCAGGAGCTGGTCGCCCGCTTCGTGCGCGAGGCGCGCATCGCGGCGCAGCTCAGGCACCGCAACGTGGCCCGCGTCGAAGACCTCGGCACTGGCCCCGACGGCAGGCCCTTCCTCGTGATGGAGCTCCTCCAGGGCGAGGCCCTCGACGCCCTCGTCGAGCGCCACGGCGCCCTCGACCGGGGCTTCGTCGCGACGGTGGCCCGGCACGTCGGCGCGGCCTGCGACGTCGCCCACGCCGCGGGGATCGTTCACAGAGACCTCAAGCCCGGCAACTGCCAGGTGGTGCGCGACGACGACGGGCACACCCTCGTGAAGGTGCTCGACTTCGGCGTCGCCAAGGTCAGCGACGGGATGGTCACCACCCAGTACGGCGACGGCGCCGGCTTCGCCCTCATCGGCACGCCCGTGTACATGTCCCCCGAGCAGGTGCGCGGTCAGGGCGACATCGACGGCCGGAGCGACCTGTGGTCCCTCGCGGTGATGCTCTACGAGCTCCTCACGGGGCGCTTGCCCTTCGAGGGCGACACGCTCCCGCAGCTCCTCTGCGCGATCACCGACGCGAAGCCGCCGCCCCCGAGCGCCGTCGACCCGACGCTGCCCATGACCGTCGACGCGTGGGCCCGGCGCGCGCTCGACCCCGACCGCGACCGGCGCTTCGCCTCGGGCCGCGCCCTCGCCGAGTCCCTCGCCGACGCCCTCGGCGCTCCCACGACCTCGTTGCCGCCGAGCATCGCGCCGACCGTCGAGGGCCCCGCGATGCTCCCGCCCCCCCCGCCGGCCTTCGAGGCCATCGGCCCGCTCTCGCTCCCCCCCTCGTCACCCTCGCTCTCGCCCGCGACGCCCACCCCCGGCGGCCCCGTCTCCCTCGCAGGCCCGGCGGACTTCACCGGCCCACGGCACCTTCAAGACCCCTTCGCCCCGGGCCGGGTCTCCTACGCCGCGACCACAGCCGACACGGTGCTCCGCCCCTCGCGGGGTCCGCTCCTCGCGCTCGGAGTCGCCGCGGTCACCGCCCTCGTC
>JAEYZO010000964.1 GCA_023428035.1 Pseudomonadota bacterium
GGACCACACGGCCGCCGCCGCGGTGATGCGCGGGTGGGTCGAGCGCCCTCCGCCCGGCGTCGACCGCGCCCGAGCGTGGTCCCTCGCGGCGCGCGCGCTCGAGGCGAACGGAGACCACGCCCTCGCCCTCGCCGCGTGGAGGAAGCTCGCCGTCGACGAGCCCGACGCGTCGCAGTCCCGCGAGGCCCTCGCCGCGCTCGCCCGCGCCGACGTCACCCTCACCGTCGACGAGCAGATGGAGCGCGCGGGAACGCTCATCCACCGCGCCCGCTACGCCGAGGCCCTGGCCATCCTCGAACCCCTACCCCCGCAGCGAGGCCGCGCCGAGGGGAGGCGCCTGCACCTCCTGGGTCGCGCCTGCTACGGCCTGCGCACCCGCTACACCGACGCGCACCGCTTCCTCACGCTGGCGTCGCGGCACCCCGACGGGCCCGACCGGGACGAAGACGCCTTCCTCGCGGCGCGCTCCCTGGCCCGCGCCGACCGCGACGACGAGTCGGTGCGCGCCTTCGACGTCGTGGCCCGCACGCAGACCGGGCGCTGGAGCGACGAGGCCGCGTACCGCGCCGCGTGGCTTGAGGCGCACCACCGGCGCACCGACGAGGCCGTGCGACGTCTGCGCTCGTTCCTTCAGCTCCGCCCGTCGGCGTCGTCGCGGCTGCGGGTCGAGGCCGCGTGGCACCTGGGGTGGGCGCTCTACACCGCGGGTCGCTTCGCCGAGAGCGTCGAGGCCCTCGCGCGCTCGGGCGAGATGTCGTCGCACCACCTCGAGCGCGGCCGGGGGATGTACTGGTCGGCCATGGCCCGCGCCCGCTCGGGGGACGTCCCCGGGGCGATCCGCGGGTGGCGGGAGATGATCGCGCACCGCCCGCTCACCTGGTACGCGCTGCTCTCCGAGGCGCGGCTGCGCGAGCGCAACGAGGCGGTAGACCCTCCGCCGCCTCCTCCCGCGGCGAGGCCGGCGCCGTCGGTGACGCTCCCTCCGAAGGCCCACTGGCTTCGCGCGCTGGGCTTCGACGAAGACGCCGCGCGGGCCCTCGACGAGGTCGACGAGCGCGTCCGAGCGACGCTCCCGGCGGACCGCGCCGACGAGGCCCTCGCGATGACCTGGCTCTCGCTGGGCGAAGCGCGGCGGGCGTTCCTGCTGTCGTCGCGGCACGCGGGCGCGCTCGACCCGCTCCCCACGACGAACACCCGCTGGGTGTGGGACGCGGGCTTTCCGAGGCCGCACGCCGCCGCGGTGGAGGCCGCCGAGGACGAAGCGGGCCTGCCGCGGCACTACCTCTTCGCGATCATGCGGCAGGAGAGCGGCTTCAACCCTCGGGACGTCTCCAGCGCGCGGGCGATCGGTCTGTTGCAGATGATCCCGCCGACGACGCGGCGGGTGGCGCAGACGCTCCGCATCGAGTTCCGCGAGTCGATGCTCTTCGACCCGGCCTACAACATCCGCGTGGGGGGCTGGTACATCGGGAGGCTCTTCCGGCAGTACCGCGGGGTCTTCCCTCGCGCCGTGGGGAGCTACAACGCGGGGCCCGGGGCGATGGGCCGCTGGGTGAGGGAGTTCGGCGAGGAGGACCTCGACGTCTTCGTCGAGCGCATCCCCTACGACGAGACCCGCGGGTACGTGCGGAGGGTGGTGCAGAACCTCGCGCGCTACCGCTACCTCTACGGCCCGCGCGAAGACGGGAGTGTCCCCTTGCGCCTCCCCTTGCGTCCGGCGGGCGAGGTCGAGGCCCTGGTCGATTACTGAGTCTGGGACGTACCATCGCCGCGCGCGCGATCGCGCGGAGGAGGAACGATGGACGTCTCTCGTCGTGGCTTCGTGTTGGGTCTTGGCGCTCTCACCGCGGCCCTGGTGGCTCCGCGGGTGGCGCGGGCGCAGGTGGCTCCCGCCCTGCGTCGGGGGATGCTGGAGTTCGAGCAGAACGTGACCTGGGCGTCGGTGTCTCGGGCCTTCGTGGCGCAGCGCCCGGCGTGGGTCGCCGCGGTCACCTCCGCGCAGGACCCGGGGCAGATGGCGGCGCAGCTCCTGCGGCTGGAGGGCGCGATGGGCTGGGGCTCGGTGCAGGACTCGTGGCGCCAGCGGCGCGCGGGCTGGGTGGGCGAGGTGCGCGCGGCGAGCAGCGACGCCGCGGTGGCGCGGCTGCTGATGGAGCTGGAGCAGGTGACGCGCTGGTCAGCAGTGTCGCCGGCGTGGCGCCAGCGGCGCGCGGCCTGGGTGGCGATGATGGGTAGCGTGCGGTGAGCGAGGGGCCTCCGCTGGAGGACCGCGCGGGGTTGGAGAGCGCTCCCCTCGCGGAGGTCGCGGCGGAGGTCGCGTCGCACGCCACGCTGGAGTCGGTGGTGCGGTGGGGTCTCTCGCGGGACCCCGCCGCGATGATCGAAGACGTGGTGGTGCAGGACGAGTACACGCACGACGTGGTGGTGTCGTACGGGCGCGGCCTCTGGCTGGTGTACGACACGACCTGACTGGGCGCGGTCACGGCGGTCGCCGTGTGGGCTCACCGACCGACGTCCGACGAGATGCTCAGGGCGCGGGTGGAGCGCGGGTGGAGCCCGACGCCGTCGCCGTTGAAGGCGGGCCCCACGGTGATGGGCTACGCGGCGTGCTTGGGGCGCGGAGAGCGGTGATCGCCCCGCGGGGGACACATCGGTGATCGCCAGCGCGGCGCGCCTGCGCCGCGGGGGTGTCGGTTCGACGACCACGCCCGCGGCGAGGCGAAGGAGATGCTGGTGGGGACTGTCGCGCGGCCGCCGGACGGGACCTCGGAGGTCCCCCAAGGGGACATCGAGGTCTCCCCCGGAAGGATCGAGGTCCCCCGAGGAGACATCGAGGTCCCCCGCGGAAGGATCGAGGTCCCCCGAGGGGACATCGAGGTCCTCCGCGGAAGGATCGAGGTCCCCGACGGGGACATCGAGGTCAGCGCTGGAAGGGTAGTAGGTCCCCCACGGGGACCTACTAGCTAGGCGCGCGCCCTCGCGCACCCCTCACCGGACGAACAGGTAGCCCATGGGGCGGGTGTTGCGGTCGCCGTTGTCGGCGCCGCAGGTGGCGACGTTGCCCACCGTGGTCGACGCGAAGCCCGCCGTGACGCAGGAGTTCGAGTCGCTCCCGAAGCCAAAGCCCAGCGAGCTGTCCGGCGAGCCGCAGTCGTTCTCCTGGTTGGCGACGATGCCCAGGCGCACCCGGCGGTAGCCGCCGACGCCCACGTTCACGCCCTCGGCGTTGCAGTTCGGCTGCATCGACGGAGACGACAGCAGCCGGTACCAGTTCGTCCGCCCCAGCGAGGTGCCCACCGACGCCCCCGCGAAGCGGTCGCGCAGGGCGGTGCCCGAGAGCCCCAGCACCACGCCCCGGTCGGTGCTCCCTTCACGGAACACCATCCGAACGTTGGTGAAGGCCATGGTCGAGAAGCCCGTGAACTTCGCCTCGGTGGTGTCGAGCGCCGTGCTCGTCGGGTTGAGCGTCGCGGTGTTCGTCCACAGCGCCGAGTCGTAGTTGAACGTGGTCGCGGCGCCGTTGGCCTTGAGCACCAGCGTCCACCCGCCGCCGTCGCTGGTCATGTCGCAGTACGCCGACCACTGCTGACCCGCGGTGCTCAGCGTGTAGACCCCCGAGGGCCGCGTGCGCGGCACCGCGTTGCACGAGGGATAGACGCACTGCCCGCTCGTCTCGCAGCCGTTGCTCGCCACGTCGTCGCAGTCGTTGAAGCCCGCCGCGCAGGCGTACGCGCACGCCCCGCCCGCGCACGAGGCCACAGTGTTGGGCCGCGTCGGGCAGGCCATGCCGCAGCCTCCGCAGTGGGCCACCGTGGCCTGGGTGTTCACCTCGCAACCGTTGGCGGCGCTGCCGTCGCAATTGCCGAAGCCCGCGTTGCAGCTCATCACCGCGCACGCGCTCGACACGCAGGCCGGCGTCGCGTTGGCGAGCGAGCAGGCCATGCCGCAACCGCCGCAGGCGCTCACGGTGCTGCGCGTGTCGGTCTCGCAGCCGTTGGAGGCCATCCCGTCGCAGTCGCCGAAGCCCGCGTTGCAGCTCCCCACCGCGCACGCCCCCGCCGCGCAGGCCGCGGTGGCGTTGGCGACCGTGCACGCCATCCCGCAGCCGCCGCAGTTGCCCGCGCTGGTCTGGGTGTTGACCTCGCAGCCGTTCGAGGGGTCTCCGTCGCAGTCGGCGAAGCCCGTCGAGCACGCCACCACGCGGCAGGTGCCCATGGAGCACATCCCCGTGCCGTTGGCCGGGGAGCACGCCCGCCCGCACGCGCCGCAGTTGGTCGCGTCGCTGCGGATGTCGACCTCGCACCCGTTGGTGGAGTTGCCGTCGCAGTCCTGAAAGCCCATCACGCACGAGGCGACGCAGGCCGACGCGAGGCAGCCCGGGAATCCGTTGGGCACCGCGGGGCACGCGTTGCCGCAGGTCCCGCAGTGAGAGACGGCGGTGCGGGTGTCGACCTCGCAGCCGTTGCTCGCGTTGCCGTCGCAATCCCCGAAGCCCGTGTTGCAGGTGGTGATGGAGCAGGTCCCCATCGCGCAGCCCGCGGCGGCGTTGGGCAGGGCGCAGGCGCGGTTGCACAT
>JAEYZO010000033.1 GCA_023428035.1 Pseudomonadota bacterium
GCGTGCGCGTGAGCGCGCCGCAGTCGGCCTGCGCGCTCGCGGGCAGCTTTAACCCGCCCCTCGTCAGCGGTTGCGCGCCGACCGTGATGCCCACCCCGGGCCGCGCGTACGTCGCCGCCTACCCGCAGTGAGGTCTTGAGCGGACGGGGCACCTCCGAGCCCGTCCTCGCCACGACGCCTGTCGCGACGCGTCTCACCCCTGGGGTCTCCGATCCCAGGGGTAGGGATGAAACCCCTCTGCCCTGGGATGAAACCCCTCTGCCCCGAGAGGAAGGCCCTGGGCAGGGCGGGACGACCTGGGGTGGAGGGTTGAACGGCTCGCTCGGCGGCGTCGCGCGGAGTCGCGGAGGCCAAATAGCCGACGCCCCGGGAGCCGTGAGGCCCTCGGGGCGTCGGTGGTGTCAGGTCAGCAGCGCGCTGGGGGCGCGCGGCGGATCACTCCAGCTCGGAGGTGATCGCGATGTTGCCGCCCTGGATCTCGCCGGCCACCACGCTGGCCGAGCGGGCGAAGGTCGAGGGGGTCATGTCGCCGTCGAGGTCGCCGCTCGCCGAGGCGGTGAAGCTGGTGATCGAGGCGGTGGTCGAGTAGACGTAGTAGTGGGGGCCGTCGAGGGAGAAGCCGATCGCCGCCCAGTTGGCGTTGGTCGCGAAGGCGGCCGGGTTGGCCTGGATCTTCGCGCCGTTGACCGGGAGGGTGTCGACGGCGCCCGCGGCCACGAAGGACGCGGTCGGGTACTGCTCCTGCGACTGGGTGTAGTAGGTGACCTCGCCCTGGTAGATCTTGGCGATGTTGCCGGTCGCCTCGGAGGTCTTCGAGCGCTTCACGTAGCGGGTGAAGGCCGGGATCGCGACAGCGGCGAGGATGCCGAGGATCACGACGACGATCATGAGCTCGACGAGGGTGAAGCCGGCCAGGGCACGCTTGATGGAACGCTTCATCGGGGGATCCTCCTACAGGGGGTGGGTGAGGGCAGGTCAGCGGGAGCGAGGTGCGCCGCGACGTGGCCGCAGAGGGCTAGAGCAGGCGACGTGCCACGCCGCGGGGGGCTCAGAGCGACAACCGGGAGGTTGGGTGCCGCGGAGCTGTTCTAACGGGAATTTTCACGGAAACGACGCGCTGGGAGAGGCAACGCGGAGGAGATGAGGGAATTCCCGGGGACGCCAAGGTGACGTCTCTTGTCACCCGGGATGACCAATTCGGGAAAACCTACATCGCCGTCGGCAGGGGCGGGCTCAGGGGGTGTGGGAGAGATCTTCGGGCGCGACGGCGACGAACTCTGCGAGGCCGTGGAGGTCGGCGTAGGCGCGGTAGAGGTGCTGGGTGCACTCGGAGGCGAGGGCGCAGTCGTCGGCGGCGGGGCAGCGGATGGCGGGGGCGGCGTCGACGCGACGTCGCTGGTCGGAGAGGACGTAGGTGTCGGCTTCATACAAGCGACCGACGGGCGCCCACTGCTTCGGGTTGAGCTTCGAGCGGGAGGGGATCCCCGTCGCGGCCTCGTGCCGGAGCAGGACGCAGGGCGGCGCCTCGCGCACCACCAGGGGGGGCGACGCGGCGTGGAGGACGGAGACGGCGTCAGAGAACGACGGGGCGCAGGCGTCGAAGGCGTGGGTGTCGCGGTTGTCGTTGGGGTAGGGCATGTGGGCGCGCAGGCGGAGGCCACGCGAGCTCAGGAGCGCGACGACCTTGGGGAGGTCGGCGAGGTTCTGTCGCATGAGCACGGTGGTGAGCTCGACCTCGTCGGGGGAGACCAGGGCGAGGAGGTTGTCGACGGCGCGCAGGAGGAGCTCGAAGGCGCCGGGGCGACCGACGAGGGGGTCGTGGGTGTCGGGCGAGGAGCCGTAGATGGGGAGGTGGAGGCGCCGCCGCGGGGGCATGGCGGCGACGACGCGCGCGGCGAAGGCGGGGTCGGCGAGGGGCAGGCCCGTGGTGAAGACCGCGGCGGCGGTGTAGCCCGCGGTGGAGGCGGCGGAGAGGAGGTCGACGGCGCGGGGGTAGCTCAGCGGGTCGATGCCGTTGAGCCGGAGGACCGTGGCGCCCCGCGCGCGCCCGAGGGAGATCTCGTCGAGGAGGCCCTGGTGGTATCCCTCGTCGAGGTCGACGCGGACCTCGTCGGTGCGGATGGAGCAGAAGAGGCAGCGGGAGTGGCAGGGGCCCTCGACGGAGAGGTTGAACTCGCGCTCGGCGGCGCCGAAGGGAGAGGCGAGGGGGAGCTTGGAGAGGCGCGGGGCTGGCCTCGCGAAGCGCCAGGGGTGCTGGGGGCGTCGGCGGCGGCGACGGCGTCGGCGATGCGGGCGACGGCGCGGTCGGCGTCGCGGTCGCGCTCTGGGGGCTCGCGCCGCGGGTCGAAGTGGAAGGAGACGTCGAAGTGGGTCGACGAGCGGAGGGTGGAGTCTCCGCCGGTCCCCTTGGGGGAGACGCGGACGCTGTAGGCGCCCCCGCGGCCGTCGCCGATCTCGAAGCGCACGCCGTCGCTGCCGTCGTAGTGGAGGTCGTCGAGGCGCCAGTCGCCGACGATGACGTCACCGACCTCGAAGCCGCGGGGCATCCGCGCGCGGAGGTTGGCGAGGGTGAAGTCGAGCGGAGACGTCGCGGGCGCCAGGGGGAGGCGCCGGGGAGGCGTGGGCGGGTCGG
>JAEYZO010000034.1 GCA_023428035.1 Pseudomonadota bacterium
CCCTCAGCGTACTGCGCCCGCTCAATCCGGCTGGAACATCCCCTGAGCGTCGTTATCGCCCTGGTACACCTGGTTGGGTCGCTCGAAGGTCGCCGCGCCGAACGCGTTCACCGCGATGGCCACCGCGAGCAACGCCCACCCGATGCGGCGGATCGGCCTCCCGGTGAGCGCGAGCAGCACGATGAGCAGCACCGCGAAGTCGTTGCTGAAGCGATAGCCGAACTGCACCCACCCGCTGTTCTGGTAGAGCAGGTCGATCAGCGCGATCGCGAAGGCCGCGAGCCCCAGCGACCACGATAGAACCGAGCTCCGCGCGGGGCGAGCGAGCTCGAGGTACTGCGGCGTCGTCACCCACAGCGCGAGGCCGTGACGCGACACCTGCACGAAGGGCTGCACCCGCGACACCCACGGGAGCAGCGCCAGGGCCACCGCGAGGTTCCGCGAGAGGTAGTGGAAGTTGAACAGCCCCCACCGCCCGATGCGCGCGCTCCACCGGATCTGGAGGTGGCGATACCCGGGGTCTCCCCAGTCGCCGAAGCGGGCCTTGTTCATCGCCATGTAGACCCCCGCGAACACCACCAGCGGGACGCAGAACTTCGCCACGGCCTTGAGGGCCGCCGGCCAGTCGACGCCCTTCAAGCCATGAACGGCCCGGTCGATGAGGTCGGGGTCTTCCTTCAACGGCGCTTCGTTCGGGCGGCGGTTCACCCGGAGGGCTTCGATGCCGAACACGATCGACGCGAGCAGCATCGGCGTGCGCGTGTGGAACATCAGCCCGCAGAGCGCCCCCGCGGCCCACGCGTTCTTCGTATCGAGCGCGTAGTAGAGGTACCCCGCCATCAGCGCGCAGCCGATGACGTGCGCGGTGAACCACACCGAGCCCTGCACCGCGGAGAAGAAGAACACCGTGCCGAAGGCGAAGAGCACCGCGAGCGCGAGGTTCTCCCTCCACGGGCGCTTGGAGTGACCGCGGCGCACCAGCTCTTCGAGCAGGAGATAGAGCAGGGCCGGAGCGACCCCGGCGAGGATCACGTCCCACGCCCGGTTGGGAAAGTCCCTCCCGAGGATGGCCACCGCGGGCAGGTAGACCGCCGCGGGGAAGGCCGGGAAGGCCACGAACCACTTTCTCTGGTAGCGGGCCCAGTCGTTCCCGCCGTTGCCCGGGGGGCAGGCGACGTGGCGGGCGATGTCTTCGTCGCAGCGCACCGACATCTGCCCGTGGAGCCACGAGTCGGCGAGGTAGGCGAAGTGGTTGTCGGGGGAGTGGACGCGCAATCGGTCGTTGGAGAAGGCCCCGTAGACGATCACGCAGAGGAGCCACACGAGCAGCGCGACCTTGCGTCGATCGGGCCGCGGCGGAGCGACGGGGGCAGGCGCGGGCGGTGCGGGCTGCGGGCTCGGGCTGTCCTCCACGGTCTCGTCGCTCATCGGGGCCGGTTGTCTACCAGCGCGCGCCCGCGATGGGAACGCCGCGCGCCGACCGACGCTTGACGCGCGCGGGGCGGGCGCCTACACGCGACCTCCCTTGAGGAGGAACCGACGATGACCGTCTCCCGCGACGCCCTGCACGAAGCGCTCTCCAACGTGGTCGACCCGGTGGTGGGCCGCACCCTGGGCTCCCTGGGCGCGCTGCGCGGCGTGACCGTCGAGGGCGAGAGCGCCAAGGCCACCGTCGAGCTCCTGTCGCCGGCCTCCGCCGCGAAGGACGCGATCTTGAAGTCGCTGGAGACGGCCGCCGCGGCGGTGGGGGTGAAGAAGCTCGACCTCGAGCTCTCCTACGCGGTGCGCACGCGGCAGGTGGCGGGCGACGACCCCTGCCCCGAGGTGAAGAACGTCATCCCGGTGATGTCGGGCAAAGGGGGAGTGGGCAAGAGCACCGTGGCCGCCAACCTCGCGCTCGCGCTCAACCGCACGGGCAGCCGCGTGGGGTTGCTGGACGCGGACATCTACGGCCCGAGCGTCCCCACCATGCTGGGGATCATGGGCCGACCCGTCTCGAAGGACGGCAAGAACATCGAGCCCCTGGAGCGCTTCGGCATGAAGATCATGTCGATCGGCTTCCTGCTGGAAGACCCCAAGCAGTCGGTGATCTGGCGCGGGCCGATGATCCAGGGCGCGCTCCAGCAGTTCTTGAAGGACGTCGCCTGGGGCAAGCTCGACTACCTGATCCTCGACCTGCCTCCGGGCACGGGCGACGTGGCGCTGACCTTGTTTCAGCGCTTGAAGGTCACGGGCGGGGTGATGGTGACCACCCCGCAGGAGGTGGCCCTTCAAGACGTCTACAAGTCCGTGAGCATGTGCCAGAAGCTGAACGTGCCGATCCTGGGCGTGGTCGAGAACATGTCGTACTTCCTCGACTCGGCGGGGGTGAAGCACGAGATCTTCGGCCGCGGCGGCGGGGCGCGCATCGCGGAGTTCGCGAAGGCCCCGTTGTTGGGTCAGATCCCGCTCGACAGCGCCGTGCGCGAGTGGGGCGACAACGGAACGCCGGTGGTGCAGGCGCAGCCCGGGAGCGCGGTGGCGCAGGCCTTCCGCGAGGTGGCCGAGAAGCTCGCCGACCGGGTGACGCTGTCGCTCTTCGAGCAGTACGGCGGAACGGCCCCGGCCGAGGCGCCGAAGCGGCTGCCCATCCTGCGCGGCCCCCCCCCTGGGCGCGGGACGGAGGTCCCGCGTCCCTCTCCGTACGACCACCCACCTCGCAGCGCGCACCGTCGCGTACCCTCTGCCTCCCCCCATGG
>JAEYZO010000050.1 GCA_023428035.1 Pseudomonadota bacterium
CCTCCACCCCTCGCAAAGCGGCAAGACTGACCTGCAGCCCGTCTCAGCGGGCGAACCCTCACCGACTGGGTCACCCGCGGGCGCTCCACCTCACGCTGTAGACATCACTTCCGCGCGCCGAGCGTGAGGCGGACCTCCTTCACCTCGCCGCCGCGCACCAGGCGCACCGTCACCTCGGTGTTCGCGAGGCGGTCGATCGCCGCGGGCAGCTCCCTCGGGTGCGCCACCGCCACGCCCTCCACCGAGAGGATGATGTCGCCCGCGATGAGCCCTCCCTTCTCCGCGGCGCCTCCGGGCTCGGTGCCCGCGATCACCACGCCCTCGCGCCGACCCTCGCTCTGCGCCACCGCGTCGGGCACCCGCACCGGGAAGGCCCACACCCCGAGGTAGCCGCGACCCACTCGCCCGTCGCTGAGCAGGTCGCCCACCACGCGGCGCAGCGTCGACGCGGGGATGGTCGTCCCCCCGCGCACGAGGGCCTGGGTGTTCATCCCGATCGCCCTCCCGCGCGCGTCGATGAGAGGGCCCCCCGAGAAGCCCCGCGGGAGGCTCCCGTCGACGTCGATGTACCGATCGACGCTCCCGCCCGCCATCGTGCGGAACCCCCCGCCCAGCGACGCGATCATCCCGAAGGTGGCCCGCACCCCGTCTCGGGTGCGCGCGAGGGGGAGCACGACCTGCCCCACCTTCAGGGCCGAGTCGTCGCCCCACTCCGGCGGGCTGAGCTTCGCGCCCTCGACCTTCAGCACCGCCACGTCGGTGCCCGCGTCGCGCGCGACCACCCTCGCGTCGAGGCGCGCCCCGTCGGCGAGCGTGACGCTCACCTCGTCGCGGGGCAGCGCGTGGTGCGCCGCGATCAACACGTCTTCGCCCCAGGCCGTCGCCGAGCTCGAGTGGCAACGCCCCTCCACGCGCGCCACGGCGGCCTGCGCCCGCTCCACCGCGGCGGCCATGCCTTCAGAGAGTCCTTCGAGGTCGCTCATCGCTCCGTTCTCCTTCGGTGGGTGAAGCTGCGACCCGCGACCGTGTCGCACCATCGCCCGATGGGGCAGCCACCCGATCGGGCAGGTTGACGTCGCCCCTCCCTGGTCGAATCGATGGTGTCCCTGGATGGAGCTCGCAGACCCCGACGCCGCGCCCTCGATCGTCGTGGTCAGCGATGACCCGGTGCGCCGCGCCGGGCTCCAGAGCCTCCTGTCGTCGTCGGTCTCGCCTCGCCTCGACGCGCGCCGCGCCGTGAGCTGGTCGAGCCTCGACGCCCTCGACCCCGCCCCCGCGGTCGTGGTCGCCGACCTCGACGCCGACAAGCTCGACGCGCAGCTCGCGCTCCTCACCCGCGTGGCCCTCCCCGTGGTCGCGCTGGTGAGCGACGCGACCGCGATCGATCAGACCTTCCCGGCGCCTGCGCTGGGCGTGCTCCTCCGGTGGGTGTCGCCCGATCCCCTCGTCGCCGCGTGCTGGGCCGTCGCTCGCGGGCTCGCGGTGCTCGACCCGGCCTTCGCGGCGCTGCCTCGCGTCGAGCGGGACTCAGCGCCGACGCTCCCCGCCGAGGGGCTCACGGCGAGGGAGGTCGAGGCCCTGGCGCTCCTCGCGGAGGGCCTCTCGAACAAGCTCATCGCGGCGCGGCTCGGGATCTCCGAGCACACGGCGAAGTTCCACGTCACCGCGGTGATGACCAAGCTCGGGGCCACCACCCGCACCGAGGCCGTGGTGCGCGCCGCGCGGCTGGGCCTCGTGCTGCTCTGACCCTCAGGCCCGCGGCCCGACCGTGTCTTGAAAGGACGAGTAGACCCCCTCGGGGTCGGCGTCGTCGCAGACCACCGCGCGCACCTTCACCCCGAGCGCGACGCCCGCGAAGGCCAGGGCGTCGGCGTCGGTGAAGTCCGCGGCGAAGGCGTCGCCCTCGCGCACCGCCACCGTGACCTCGACCACGCCCGAGGGACCCTCGATCCGAGCGCGGACCTGCGGGACCCCGAAGGCCCGGCCGACCACCCTCACGGCGCGGAGCTTCGCGCCGTCGTGGTCGAAGAGGACGGCGTCGTGCAGGGCGATGTTCCTCATGGCGGTGCCGCGGTGGTTCTACACCACGCGGCGCGCGATGCGGGCTTCTCTCCGCGCTGGGGGATTTCGGATATGGTCGTCGGGATGAAGCGCCTTGGATGGGTCTTGCCTTCGCTCGCGCTGGGGGCGTGCAGCTTCCCCACGGAGTCGTTCACCCTCAGCACGGGCGACGACGTACCCACGGTGATCGACACGGGCCCCGCCGACACGGGCTCCGGCGAAGACAGGCCGCCCGTCGACACGGGCTCGGGCGACGACGTGTGGCAGGACGCGGGCCCCGAAGACACCGGCCCCGCGGACACCGGTCCCGAGGACGCCGGCCCCGGAGACGCCGGGGAGGACGTCTGGTCACCGACGGACGCGGGGACCGACGTCCCGACGGTCTCCTGCCGCGCGGGGTTCACGGCCTGCGGCACCGAGTGCGTCGACACCCTCGTGAGCGAGGCGCACTGCGGCCGCTGCGACCTGCCCTGCTCCGACCTGGCCTACTGCCAGAACGGCGCCTGCGTGAGCCTCCGCGGCTCCTACGCCTTCGCCGCGCCGACCTCGACCTTCGTCGAGGCCTGCATGCTCGCCGGCGCGACCACCATCCTCGGCGGGCAGGACGACGGCAGCGTCGACGCGATGCTCCCCTTCGACGCGACCTACTGGGGCAGGGGCTACCCGACCTCGTCGCTGGTGACCATCAGCACCAACGGGTGGCTCTCCTTCGACCGCGAGGCCTCTCGCTTCGGCACGCGCTTCGAGACCCCGATCCCGAGCCGCGCCGCGCCCAACGGGGTCATCGCGCCGCTCATGCTCGACCTGGTGATGCGCCCCGGCATCTGCATCGGCCGCGACGGCGCCGCGCCCCGCCGCCGCTGGATCGTGCAGTGGGACAACGCCCGCTACTACGTCGACCCGAGCTCCACCGCGAACGTGAGCTTCGAGGCGATCCTCCACGAGTCGTCCGGCGACATCGAGTTCCTCTACCAGTCGATCCCCGCCTACCCCGCCGACGCGGGCGTCGCGCGCACCGTCACCGTCGGCATCGAGAGCCAGAGCGGCGTGCAGGGCATCGTCCAGTGCAGCGCCGCCCCCGCGGGCACCTGCTCGGGCGTCGGCACCAACGCGCGCATCCGGTTTCAGTACACGCCCTGACGTCCCCTCAGCCGCAGCGGCCCGAGGCGCAGCTCCCCGAGCAGCAGTCGAAGTCCTGCTCGCAGCTCTGCCCCGCGTCCCTGCACGCGCAGCGGCCCGCCACGCAGAGCATCGAGCCGCAGCACTCCAGGCTCGACCGGCACGCGCTCCCCGGGCCCGTGCAGCACCGCTGGCTCCCGAGGTAGCGCGCGCAGCGCAGGCCCCCGCAGCACTGCGCCGCCGTCACGCAGGTCGTGCTCGACCCCGCGCCCAGGCAGCCCCCCGTCTGTCTCATTTACACAAAAGACGCTGCCCACGCA
>JAEYZO010000550.1 GCA_023428035.1 Pseudomonadota bacterium
CTCGACGCCCGCCTCTACGACCCGCTCCCTGGTGACGTCTCCGCCGCCCGCGCGCGGCGCGTCTTCCTCCTCGACGCCCACGCCGACGCTCACCGCCGTCACGTCTTCGAGCAGTGGTGCCTCTCGACCCAGCACCGCGAGCTCCGCGAGCGCTGCTCCGCCCTCGGCCTTCGCCTCTACGGAGACCTCCACGTCGGGCTCGGCGCGCAGGACCTCTGGCGCTGGCGATCGATCTTCCTCCGCGGGTACCGCATGGGCGCGCCCCCCAGCCGCACCAACCCCGAGGGGCAGCCCTGGGGATACCCCGTGCTCGACCCCGAGCAGCGCGCGGGCGCCGTGAGCGAGTACCTCCGCGCGCGCTTCGAGAAGCTCCTCGACGAGTTCGACGGGCTGCGCGTCGACCACCCGCACGGCCTCGTCTGCCCCTGGGTCTACCGCGACGACACCGCCGACCCCCACGCCGCGGTGCGCGCCGGGGCGCGGCTCTACGAGTCCCCCGACCTCGACGACCACCCGGCGCTCGCCCGCTACGCGGTGGTGTCTCCGTCGCAGCTCGACCGATCGCTGCCGCGCCACGCCGACCACTGGGCGCGCGAGCTCACGCCCGCGCAGGTCGACCGCTACGCGTGGGCCATCGACCTGCTGGTGGCGGTCTCCCGCGAGCGCGGGCGGCGCACCCACGACCTCGTCTGCGAGGTGCTCTCGACGCGCCCCGCGCCCCTCGCCGCGGTCACCGCGAGGCACGGGCTCGGGCGCTTCTGCATCACGCAGAAGGCGAAGCCCCACGACCCCGAGGACGTCTACCGCAGCGAGAACGCCCTCCCCGAAGACTGGATCATGGTGGGCAACCACGACACGCGGACGATCTGGTCCGTCGCGGCGGAGCAGGTGTCGTCGGGCGCGTCGGGGCCCTTCGCGGCGCAGCTCGCGGGGGCGCTCTCGGGGGGGGACGTCTCTCGGCGTGAGCGATGGGAGCGGGCGCTCACCCACGACGCGTCGCTCCTCGCGCACGCGCGCCTCGCGGATCTCTTCACCAGCCGCGCGCGCAGCGTGATGGTGTACTTCTGCGACCTCTACGGGATGCGCGAGGCCTACAACGTCCCGGGCACGGTCACGGCGGACAACTGGTCGCTGCGGCTCACGCCGGAGCACCGCGCGAGGCACCTCACAGCGGCGCGCGAGGGGAGGGCCTTCGACCCCGCCTGGGCGCTCGCCGTCGCGCTCGCCGCCACGAACGCAGACCCAGGGCTCGTCGCTCGATTGCGCTCGCTCACGGTGTCTCCGCACCCGATCGAACCGTGAGGGACTCTTAGCGCTTGCGGACGGGCTGGCGTGGGGGATGTACTCACGGCCCGAGACTCCTCACCCGAAGCGGAGACCCACCGATGGCCACAGCGAAGAAGCCCGCGGCGAAGACCACGAAGAAGACCCCGGCGAAGTCTACGAAGCCCGCCGCGAAGCCCGCGACGAAGGCCCACGCGAAGCCCGCCGTCGAGGAGGAGGAGGAGAAGGTCACCGAGTCGGACGAGGCCGCCGAGTCTGAAGAGGGACTGCCCGAGACGAAGGAGGTCGCGACGCTGCGCGAGGCGGGGCGCGAGGCCGTCGAGGCGCTCAAGCGGCTGAACGAGCTCTTGCGTCCGTTGTCGGTGAAGCTCAACGCCGACGAGAGGAAGAGCGGCGTCGGCAAGATGTTGAAGGGCGAGGCCGAGCAGCTCGTGAAGGTCGCGCGCTACGCGATGCAGAACCCCGAGCTGGTGAAGGGCTTCGCCGCGAAGGACGGCGGCGCCGACCTCGCGGTCTTCGAGGGCGACGTGCTCGCGTCTCACCTCGCGACGCACGAGGCCGCGCGCGAGCTCCGCGAGGAGATCGAGGGCCACACGCAGGAGATGCTCTCGCTGCTGGGCGACCTGGCGATCCACCGCGGGCTCCTCGCGCGCCCGGTGCTCTTGAAGGTGTACAGGGTCTTCGCCGAGGTCGCGCAGAACGACGCCGCGGTCTACAGCGCGATCCGCTCGGTGATCGAGTTCTTCGACAAGCCCTCGCGCGACGCGAAGGGCGCCGAAGAGACCCCCTCCGAGAGCTGACGAAAAACCCCTGTTTTCACGACGAAACACCCATATGTATGGGTCGGTGGACCCATTGGCATGGGTCGGGGGATCCATGCGTATGGGTGGAGGGACCCGTTGGGGTGGGTCGGGGGAGGTGAGAGGGCGCGGCGCGCAGGCGACGCGGCCGTCGCGGTGCGACCCCTCGCGCTCGTACGGGCGGCACGATCGTACGGGCGGCACGATCGTACGGGCGGCGACCGCGCGGCCCACCGCCCCGTCGCCGCGCGTAGCCCCCTCGCCATCACCCCCTCCGCCGTGATGCCATCACCCCATGCGCTCCCGCGTGGTCCTCTTCGCTTGCGTCGTCTCCGCCCTCGCCGCGTGTAGCAGCGGCGACACCACCACCACGCCCACCGTCGACGCCGGAACCGACGGCCCCTCCACCATCGACGGCCCCGACGTCCCGGTCACCCCCGATACCCCCGACGTCCCGGTCACCCCCGACGTCCCCACCGACACCGGCCCCGCGCGCTGCACCAGCGACTCCGACTGCGCCTCCGACCCCGGCGGCCCCGCCTGCGACACCACCTCCGGCCGCTGCGTCGCCTGCACCACCGCGAGCGACCGCTGCCCCGCCGGGCAGTACTGCGTCGCCGCCACCAACACCTGCGCCGCCGGATGCCGCGACGACGCCTCTTGCTCCACCTCCGCGGGCGACGGCGGCGCCACCACCCGCCGCTGCGACACCACCACCCGCGCCTGCGTCGACTGCCTCTCCGACGAGCACTGCCCCGCCGGGATGCTCTGCGTCGGAAACACCTGCGTCACCGGCTGCAACGCCTCGCGCCCATGCCCCGGCACCCAGTCCTGCTGCGGAGGCGCCTGCGTCGACGCCCAGAGCAACACCGCCCACTGCGGCGCCTGCGACCAGCGCTGCTCCGTCACCAACGGCGCCGCGGCCTGCATGAACGGAACGTGCTCCGTCGCCATGTGCACCGCCCCCTTCGCCGACTGCGACGTGAGCGCCGCCAACGGCTGCGAGACCGACACCTCGCGCTCCACCGAGCACTGCGGCGCCTGCGGGACCGCCTGCGCCCCGCGCCCCAACGCCACCGCGTCATGCACCGCTGGAGCCTGCGCCTGGGCCTGCGACACCGGCTTCGCCGACTGCGACTCAGACCCCGCGAACGGATGCGAGGTCGACACCCGCGCCAGCGTGAACCACTGCGGCGCCTGCGGGACCGTGTGCGCCCTCCCCAACGCCACGGCGACGTGCGCCGCGAGCCGCTGCGTGGTGGCCACCTGCGCCACGGGCTTCGCCGACTGCGACGGCGTCGGGAGCAACGGCTGCGAGACCGACACCCGCATCACCGTCTCGCACTGCGGAGCCTGCGACAACGCCTGCGCGAGCGCGCCCAACGCCGTCCCCGCGTGCGCGGTGGGCGCGTGCGCGCTGACCTGCACCGCGGGCTTCGCCGACTGCGACGGCGCGATGGGAAACGGCTGCGAGACCGACACCCGCGTGAGCGCCAACCACTGCGGAGGCTGCGGCCGAGCGTGCGCGCTGCCCAACGCGACGAGCTCCACCTGCGCGGCGAGCGCCTGCGCCGTCGCGACCTGCGCCGCGGGCTTCGGCGACTGCGACGGGATGGCCCCGAACGGGTGCGAGACCGACACCCGCGTGGCCGAGCTCCACTGCGGAACGTGCGGGAGGGCGTGCATCGCGGGGCAGGCCTGCGTGGCGGGCGCGTGCGAGGCGCTCGCGAGCTGCGCGGCGATCCACGCGAGGTTCCCGGCGCTGCCGAGCGGGACCTACCCCATCGACATCGACGGCGCGGGGGCGATGGAGTCGTTCCAGGTGTACTGCGACATGACCACCGACGGGGGCGGGTGGACGATGGTCTACAAGCTCTCGTCGGGCGTCGCGGGGGAGCCCAGCGACCTGTGGAACAGCGCCGGCGTGAACGAGGGCGTGGTGAGCGCGCTGAACACCGCGCGGTCGACGGTGCACTACGCCTCGCGGATCCTCGCGCGGTGGAACAGCGGGTTCACCGTGGCGCAGGCGCGGCTCGCCCTGTACGAGGGAGGCGCCGAGCGGGCCTTCATGCGCTTCGACGCGAGCGGGACCAACCGCACCAACTGGTTCACCCGCGCGCGCACCCAGGCCGCGACGTGGACCGACCTCGCCGCCGAGGGGCAGAACTTCTTCCAGATCGAGGGCCGAGGGAACTACGGCCGCCACTGGTTCATCAACCGGAACTACGGCGGCTGCCCCGCAGACACGGGCTGGCTGGTGGTGAACGGCTCCAGCGAGACGACGTGTGACTGGTCGCTGCGGGAGCCCGCCGTGTCGATGATGTACGCGCGGGGCACGGTCACCCGGAACTGGAACGACTACTCCAACGTGGGCCTCGCCGACGCGATGATCGTCTACGTGCGATAGCGCGCTGAGCCGTTAGGTGGACCGCCCGTCGAGGGCGGACCTAGAGTGCGGCACCCGCGATGAGCTACCTCGTCCTCGCGCGCAAGTGGCGCCCCAGCACCTTCAGCGACCTCGTCGGCCAGGAGCACGTCGTCCAGACGCTCCGCAACGCCATCACCCAGGGCCGCGTGGCGCACGCCTTCCTCTTCACGGGGGCGCGCGGAGTGGGGAAGACCACCATCGCGCGCATCCTCGCCAAGGCCCTCAACTGCCTCGACCGCGACGGCGCCACGACCGACCCCTGCCTCAAGTGCGCGGCCTGCGCCGAGATCGCCCTCGGCCGCGACCCCGACGTCACCGAGATCGACGGCGCGTCGAACAACGGCGTCGACGACGTGCGCCGCCTGCAGGAGACCCTGCCCTACCGGCCCTCGCGCGACCGCTACAAGGTCGTGATCATCGACGAGGTCCACATGCTCTCGACGGGCGCCTTCAACGCGCTCTTGAAGACCCTCGAGGAGCCCCCGCCGCACGTGAAGTTCATCTTCGCGACCACCGAGGCGCACAAGGTCCCGATCACCATCCTGTCGCGCTGCCAGCGCTACGACTTCCGCCTCATCGCGACGCAGCTCATCCGGGCCCGCCTCGCGCACATCCTCACGACCGAGGGCGTCGCCCACGACGACGCCGCCCTCGCCCTCGTCGCCCGCGAGGCCGCGGGATCGCTCCGCGACGCGCTCTCGCTCCTCGACCAGGTGCTCGCCGGCGTCGAGGGAGAGCTCACGGGAGCCGCCGCCGCGAAGCTCCTCGGCGTGGCCGACCACAAGGTCCTGTACGACCTCGCCCGCGCGATGCTCCAGGGCGACGCCGCCGCCACGCTGAAGATCCTCGACGCGGTGGTGACCGAGGGCTTCGACCTCGGGAACGTCGCGAAGAACCTCCTGGGCGTGCTGCGTGACCTCGTGGTGTCGCGGGTGGTGAGCGAGCCGGGGCCCCTCCTCGACCTCGCCGACGAGGAGCGCGCCGAGGTAGCCTCCCTCGCCGCCGCGCACGAGCCCATCGACCTCGAGCGCCTCTTCGCGGGGTGGGCCAAGGTCACCGAAGACGTCGCCCGCGCCCGCGAGCCCCGCTGGGTGCTCGAGATGGGCGCCGTGCGCCTCGCGCACCGCCCCCCGCTGCTGCCGACGGATGAGCTCCTCGCGCGCCTCGTCGACATGGAGCGCAGGCTCTCGTCGGGCTCTCCCCCGCCCCGCCCCGCGGGCGCCCCCCCCCCCCGCGGGGGGCGC
>JAEYZO010000069.1 GCA_023428035.1 Pseudomonadota bacterium
ACGCGGGCGGGCGGAGGCGGTCACCCGTCGAGGTGCTGGTGCAGGAACTCCGTCGCCCGCTGCCACGCGAGCACGGCGCTCTCCTGGTCGTAGGCCTCGGGGCGGGTGTCGTTCATGAACGCGTGGCCCGCGTCGTAGACGTGCAGCTCCATGGGTCTGCCGCGCAGAGCGAGCGTCTGGAGCACGTCGCGGGCCTTGTCCGCCGTCGCCCACTGGTCGCGCGAGGCGAAGTGCGCCTGAATGGGCGGCGGGTCCGCCGTGCTCCAGTCGACCGCGGTCGCCGGAGGGACGCCGTAGAAGACCACCGCCGCGGAGAGCCCCGCGAGCCGCGCCGCGCACACGAAGGCCCCCGCCCCGCCCAGGCAGAAGCCCAGCACCGCGACCCTGCCGTTGGAGCGAGGGTCGGCCTTCGCCTGCGCGACGGCGCCGTCGATGACCTCGAGGGCGTCGTCCCACGACAGGGCCTTCGCGAGCGCAGAACCCTGCTCGGGGGTGGTCGCGGTCTGCCCGTTGAAGAGGTCCGGCGCCACCGCGATGAAGCCCGCCTGCGCGAAGCGGTCGACCAGCGAGGCGATGTGGGCGTTCAGCCCCCAGTACTCGTGCAGCAGCACCACCGCGCCCACGCGCCCCGAGCCGCCCGGCGGCGCCCCCAGCGCGCGCGTCAACCCGTGCCTCGTCGCGACCTGGAACTCCTCGGCCATCGTTCCTCACTCTCTCCGCATGAGACGCTCGATCACCCCGCTCGGGTCGAGCTCGCCGCGCAGCACCGCGTCCATCACCGTGAACACCCTCGCGTCGAGCTTCTTCGAGCGCGCGAAGGCCACCACCCGCGGGATCAGCTCCGGCGCCTCGACCCTCAGCCTCGCCTCGGCGCGGGCCTCGTCGAGGGTCTTTCCCCTCGCGAGCGCCGCGCCCAGGCGGCACTCAGGGCGGTCGTCGTTGCCCATCGCCGCCATCACGTCTCCGATGCCCGGGAGCAGGAAGAACGTCCGCTCGTCGGCCCCCGCCGCCGCCGCGATGCTCGCCGCCTCGTGCACCGCGCGGGTCAACAGCCCCGCCAGCAGCGGCGCCCCCACCCCCACCCCGCGCGCGTAGCCGATCGCGACGAAGAGCCCGCCCGAGAGCGCGCTCGCCCACTCGAGGCCCACGAGGTCGTCGCTCTCGCTCACCCGCAGCGACCCGCTCCACAGCGCGTCGGCCACGGCCTTCGTCACCTCGCGGTAGCGCGAGGCCACCGCGATCACCCCCGGCCGCCCCTCGATCAGGTCGTCCGCGATGGCCGGGCCGCCCAGCGCGCCCACCCTCCGGCACGGGGTCTCCTCTCGGATCACCTCGGAGACCGGCGCGAGGCCCTCCCCCGACAACCCGCGGATGCCGTGCACGATGAGGTGCGAGCCGTCGACGTGGTCGCCGAGCTGCCGCGCGACGTCCCTCACCACCTCGGAGGGCACCGCCACGAGGATCAACCTCGCGCGTCGGGTGAGCGCGCCGAGGTCGGCGGTGACCGCGACGTCCTTGAGCTTGGCCTCGGCGTGACCCCGGCGGGAGTACAGCACCGCCTCGCGCCCCGCGCGCTTCGCGGCGCACGCGAGGGCCAGGCCCCAGCGGCCTCCTCCCACGACGCCTACGACCTCGGGCGCGCTCACCGACGGCCTCCCTGGGCGGGGTGATACCCGAGGCCGCTCACCGCGAGGCGGTTCTGGTAGTAGAGCAGCAGGTTCGTGTCGCCGAGCATCCAGCCTCCCTCGGCGGGGGTGAGCACGGAGTGGGTGTGGTAGCCCGACCACGCGCGCGTCGCGTCGCGCACGAGGTCCTCGGCGCGGGCGGCGCGAACGCCGGGGGCGAGCACGAGCGACTCGCGGTCTTCGAGGTCCCGCGCGCGGGCGAGGAGGTCCTCCACCCGCCGGTGCATCTCGTCGTGGGGGACGAAGACCTCCTCGCGGTGACGCAGCAGCGAGAAGAGGTCGGCCCCGGGGAAGCCCTCCCGCAAGCGCGCGAAGGCCGCGGCGGCGACGAGGTGCGTGGCCATCGCCACGGTCTCCTTGGCGTAGGCCTCGCAGATCGCCTCGCCGAGCTCGCGGGTGTACTGCATGTCGCGGTGCGCGTCGGCCACGGGCTGCCCGTCGCGGGCGACGTAGCTCGCGGGCTCGATGGTGCGTCCGCGCCGATCCACCGAGCGCCCGTCGGGGGTGACCCGGTTGGTGAAGGGGTCCATCGGTTGCCCGAAGCGGATCACCACCGAGCCCGTGGTCATCACCATCTTGCGGAGCAGCGTGACGATGCGCTCGATCTGCGTGCTCTCGTCGTCCTCGATGATGTACCGGCTGCGGCCCACCTCGGCGAGGTAGTCGGCGATGAGCGTCGACGCTTCGAGCGTGAGCATGTAGTTGATCGTCGCGGGGACGAAGAACACCCGCTGCTCGCGCCCTCGGCGCAGCGAGCTCACGAAGGCGTCGACGCCCGTGCCCATGAGCCCGAGCTTCAGGCGCTCCTCGACGAGGCCCGAGCGCGAGCGCGTGCCCCCGGGGAAGAACAGCGAGTGGTAGCCCCGCTCGATCAGCACCGTGGAGTAGGTCTTCAAGACCTCTTTGTAGAGCTCGTGCCTGATCCGCCGGTCGACGCGGTAGGCGCCGAGGTTGCGCATGAAGAACGACAAGAAGGGGTTGGTGAAGAGGTTCTTGCCCGCGCCGTAGCTCACGGGCGGCAGGCCCTCGCGCTCCAGGGCGAAGCCGAAGACGACAGAGTCCAGGTTCGACAGGTGCGTCGGGACGAAGACCACCGTGCCGCGCTTCGCGAGCGCGCGGATCGTCTCGATGGGCCCCTGCACCACCATGTGCTTCTGCAAGCGCGAGGCGGTCTGAAAGCCCTCGGAGAAGTCCTTGGGCGAGAGCAGCACCGCGAGGGCGGTGGGGAGCACCCGCGTCGAGACGGCGTAGACCCGCGGGTCGAAGTTGCCGCAGACGTCCTTGGCGAAGTGGCGGGCGAGCGACTCGACCTTCTGCCGCTGCTCGCTCTCGCTCATCTTGCCGACGGAGCGCGCCAGGTCGCGGTAGCGCGAGAGCGCGTCGCGCTCCTTGCCGGGGTTGGCCTCGAGGCGCTTCACCTCGCACCACGCGGCGTCGTTCAGCAGCAGGAGCGGGTTCGCCGCGGCGCGGGTCACCCGCCCCACGACCTCCTCGACGATGAAAGACCGCTCGTCGTTGAAATGGAAGATCGGCGCCTCGCCCATCGCCGCGCGACCGTATCGGGATTCTCACCCGCGTTCCAGCGGGTCATCATCGCCCGCCATGCCCCGGCGTGACGGCGCGAAGGCCCCCCGCGAGCCCGGCCCCATCCCCCTGGTGGTGGTCTCGCTCATGGTGCTCGGGGCCCTGCTCTTCGCCCGCTCGCGCTCCTCACCCCGGCCTATGCCCGTCGCGCCCGAGGTCTCCCTCGACCCCGCGGGCTACCTCAGGGCGCTCGCCCCCGGGTGGCGCTCGGCGGGGTGCGCGGTGACCGCGTGTCACGGAGGGTCGTCGGCGACCTTCGCCCTCTCGACGGAGCTCGACGCGGCGAGCGCGCTCGCGGAGTACGACGCGGCGACCTCGCGGGTGCGTCCCGGCGACCCCCGGGCGAGCCCGCTGCGCCAGCGCGCGAGGGACGGTCACGCGGGCTCGACCCCGCTGCGAGAGGGAGGCTGCCTCGCGACGCAGCTCGACCGATGGATCACCGGGCAGCCCGTGGCCGCGTGCGAAGCGGACCCGGCCGTTGCCACGCCGCGGGCCGACGCTCATCCTCCGGCGCCATGAGCGACCCCGCGCGACACGGAGGCAAGAAGGTCATCCTGGGCGTGCTCGCGGTCGCCGTCGCGCTCACCGCCGCGGTGGTGCTGCAGGCGGTGTTCTCCGAGCGCACGGGGATCCGCAACCCCGCGCCCACGGTCGAGGCCCGCTGAGCGATGTTCGAGCCCCGCGCGGTCACCGAGCTCGGCGAGGCGCTGGGGCTGCGATCGGTGAGCGCGGTCAGCACCGACCGCCGCGGCGTGGTCGACGGCGTCGCGGTGCGCGTGCGGTCGGCCTTCGCGCGGCGCGGAGACCTCGACCTCGTGGTCGAAGCGCGGGCCGAGCACGGCCTCGACCTGGGCTTCTGGGCGCGGCAGGCCCTGCCCTTCGGTGGCGACGCCTCGATCCCCACGGGAGACGCTCGCTTCGACGGGGTGTTCTCCGTGGGCGCGGCGGCGGGGCACGAAGACCTCGCGAGGGCGATCCTCGACGACGCGCTGCGCGCGGCCCTCACCCGCCTGGTGAACGTCGGCTCGCCGGCGGTCTCTGACGAAGGCGTCGCGGTGTCGATCTCGTCGGTGCACCTCACCGCCGACGCGCTGCGCGCCAGCGTGGATGACTGCGTGCGCGTCGCCCTCGCGCTCGATCGGGCCGGCGCGTCGCTCCCCGCGCCGAACACGTTCCCCCCGGAGTGGAGCGGAGCCTTCGCCGACGCGTGCCGCGAGCTCGGGCTCTCGCACCGCGCGCACCCGATGACCGCGGTCGGGGTCTGTCGCGGCGTGTGGCTGAGGGCGCGGTGGCGCACGAGAGCGCTGCCGTGGACCCTCGGCGCGCTGGCCCTCGACGGCGCCGAGACCATCGGCTACCGGCTCTCGGCGCGCTTCGAGCGGCCCCTCGACGCCGACCTGCGCGCCGAGCCCGCGGGCCTCGCCGACCGCTTGAAAGACCTCGTCGGCCTCGGAGACCTCTCGCTCGGCGACCCCGATTTCGACCGCGCGTGGCGGGTGCGCGCGTCGGACCCCGCGCTCGCGGCCGAGGTCCTCAACCCGACCGCCCGCGCGCGGCTCCGTGAGCTCTGGGGCCTGGGCC
>JAEYZO010000136.1 GCA_023428035.1 Pseudomonadota bacterium
AGGCTGGGCGCGCGTGATGGACTACCTGCGCGGAAAGAGGCGAGCCGCCGCGAGAGCCGAGAGAAAGCGGGCCGAAGAGCCGAAGGAGACCGCAAGCAGATGAGGTCAATCCTGAGCGGTCACGGAGGAGGGGCGGGGGGTGGAGGCCTTCGCCCGCTCGGCCTCCTCGCGCGTCACCCGCGCGTCGCCGTCGACGTCGAGCGCGCGCAGCACGCTGTCGAAGAGCACCCCCGCCGCGGCCTCGCTCCGTCGCGCGATGGTCGCGCGGATCTCCTCCGCCGAGACCACGCCGTCGCCGTCCTCGTCGATGAGGTCGAAGTCGCCGAGCGAGCGCCAGAAATCCAGCGCGAAGGTGTCGACCAGGATCGTCTTGATCTCCCGGCCGCTGTCCCGCGGGGGCATCCGCTCGGGGTGATCCCTCATGAAGCGCAGGAGCGGCTCCAGGCCGTCGAGGCCCTCGATCAGCAGCCGCACCATCGCGACGCGGTACTCCCGCCTCTCGTCGAGGGGCTCCCCGTTCACCGACGTCACCCCGCGCTCGGCGTCGACCTCCACGCCGTCGTCCACCTGTAGAAAGGCCGCCCACGGCGTGGGCGCGCGCGACCGTGACGTCGCGACGGTGTCTCGCAAGACCCACCCCGGCAGCGTCACCACCACCACCTCGTTCGCGAAGGGCAGCTCCGACTCCAGGTCGCCGTAGGTGAACACCCCCGAGTGCTCCCTGCTCGCGCGGATCCCACCGCCGTTCAACACGCAGGCGTCGGCCCCGAGCGCGCGACGGATGCGCGAGCACACCATCGACCCCATCGTCGTCTGCCGCCAGCGCACGCCCACCGACGAGAGCGACTCCCCCTCGGGGATGCGCATCAGCTCCGCCGTGCGCAGACGGTCCACCGCCACCATGTGGTGCGCCACCCGCGACGCGAGCGCCGGGTCCGCCGGCACCGCGCGCAGGTCTTCGAGGCGCACCTGCGCCTCCGGCGCGTCGAGCTCCCCCTCCGGCGGCGGCGAAGCGGGCCACGCGAGGTCGATCACCACCGCGTGCGCGGCCTCGCTGCCGGCCTTCACCACCCAGCACCCGTCGACGCTCTCGAGGTGAGGCTCGTGCTCGTGCCCGCCGATCACCAGCGAGAAGGGGGCCTCGCGCTGCGCCGCCAGCGCCCGGTCGCGCGCCATCGCCTGGTGGGTCATCGCGATCAGGGCGCCGCAGCCCTGGGCGCGCAAGGCCCTCGCCTCGCGCACGGCGCTCTCGTTCGCGGGGAGGATGACCAGGCCGTTGAAGGCGCCGGGGCGGTAGAGCGCGGGGTCTTCGGTGAGCACGCCCACCAGGCCGACCGTCACGGTGCGGCCGCCGGGCGCGGTGAGCGCGAGCACCGCGTGGCGCGGGAGCGCGGGCGTGAAGCCCACGAGGTTGGTGTTCACCCAGCGCCCGCGGAAATCCCTCACCGCCGACTGCAACGCGGCGAAGGGGACGTCGTCTTCGTGGTTGCCGAAGATGGCGTGGGTGACGGGGACCGCGTTGAGGCACTCGACCATCGCGGCGCCGTGGTCGAGGCTCGACAAGAGGCTCGGCGCGAGGAAGTCCCCCGCCAGCGTGACCAGCAGGAGGTCCGCGGGGTCCTCCGCGGCCAGGCGCTTCACCAGGGTCCGCAGGCGCGGGAGGTTCTCGAGCTGGTACACGTCGTTGACGCACACCAGCCGCAGCGTCGGCCCTCGCGCCGCGCTCACGAGCTCGCGGGCCTCGCGGCCACGAAGGCCTCGCGCACGCTCACCGTCGCGCTGACGAGCCTCCCCCGCACCACGAAGCGGTCGCCCTCGCGCTTGGAGCCCGCGACCTTCAGCGTGAAGGCCAGCGGGGGGTCTCCGCCGAGCGTCCCCTGCGCGGGCGCGCCCGGGGGGAACGCCCGCGTCGACCGCACCGTCACCCGCAGCTCATCCACCTCGACCACCTCGGCCTCGCCGCCGCCGTTCCAGGTCACCCGCGCGTCGCTCACCCTCGCCTCCGCTTGAGCTCGGCGCGGGCCTCGCGGTCGCTGTCGCGCTTCTTGATCTCCTGCCTCCGGTCGCCGACGTCCTTGCCCTTGGCGAGCCCGACCTCGAGCTTGATGCGCCCGCCCTTCAGGTACGCGAGCAGGGGGATGACGGTGTACCCCTGCCGCGTGACCTTGGTGTTGAGCTTGTCGATCTCCAGCCGGTGCGCGAGCAGCCGCCGCGTGCGCCGCTCCTCGTGCTTCTCGACGTTCGCGTAGGGCCACGGCGCCACGTAGCTGTTGAGGAGGACCAGGTTGCCGTCCTGCACGATGGCGTAGGCGTCGACGAGCTCGAAGCGACCCGCCCGGATGCTCTTCACCTCTGACCCGAGGAGCACCATGCCCACCTCGACGCGGTCTTCGATGGTGTACTTGTGCAGGGCCCGGCGGTTCTCCGCGAGGAGCTTCGTGCCTTCGGGCAGCTTCGGCGCGCTCATGGCTGGTCGCCGCGGTCTACCACGCCCGACGGGGGCGTGTACGCCCCGGAGCGCCCCGCTACAGGTGTCGGCTCACCACCACGAGGGCCAGCACGCCCAGCGCGAGGAGCGCGATCACCACCCGTATCGGCGTGACGATCGGCGGCCGCGGCGGCGCGACGAACTCCTTCGGCAGCTGCTTCTTCAGCGCCGGCTCGCTGGCGGTGAGCTCCTCCGGGGGCCGATCCGACGGCAGGGGCATCGTGAGCGGGAGCGCGGCCTTCACGTCGGCGGTGGGCCGCCCCGCGCGCGAGGGGAGCGGGCGCGCCGCCGAGGGCTCCATCGGCTCGGGCTCGACGAGCTTCGGCTCCTGCGGGAGGTCGACCTCCTCGGGCTCCAGCGTGAGCTCCAACGCGGGCTTCTGAACGCGCTTCGTCGGGGGCGCCGGCGCCGCCGCGGCATCGATGCTCACGCCGACCTCGCGCGGCGCGTCGGGCTTCACCCCAGGCCGCGTCGGCACCCGCAAGAAGGGGCTCCCCGTCGGGGCCTCGGCCTTCGCCGCGGGCTTCACCTGCGCGCCGGGCAGGGGCGGCCCCACCAGGGT
>JAEYZO010000198.1 GCA_023428035.1 Pseudomonadota bacterium
GGGGCGCAGCGAGCCCGAGGAGCCCGTGTACCAGGGCTCGGACGACTACGCCGCCGCGGTGCAGCGCTCGGTCTCCCAGTGGCTCTCGGCGCGAGGGGTGAGCGTCGACGTGCGGGTCGCGCGGGGCGACGCCCCCGAGGTCGCGTCGGCGCCCCTCGCTACGGGTGAGCGCTTGAGGGTCGAGCCGAGGCAGACCGTCGACGCCGAGGCGCTGGCCGTCATCGAGGCGGCCTGCGCGTGGGTCGCCCGGCAGAACCAGGCCTACGCCGCGGAGGAGGAGACCCGCACCGACGGGATGATCCTCGCCTCGCGAGAGATCCGCGGCGCGCACCGCGCGGTGGTCGAGAGCGCGCGCCGGGGCATCCCCAGCGTGGTGCTCCTCGGGCCTACGGGGGCGGGAAAAGAGCGCCTCGCGCGGGCCTGGCACCGGCACCTCGACCGGGGCGGGCCCTTCGTCGCGGTGAACTGCTCCCTGCTCGACCGCAACCTCGCGCGGGCCGACCTCTTCGGCGCTGACGTCGGAGCGTACACGGGCTGCGTGAAGACGCGCGTCGGGGCGGTGGAGCGCGCCGACGGGGGAACGCTCTTCCTCGACGAGGTGGGCGAGATGAGCCCCGAGGTGCAGGCGCTCCTGCTGCGCTTCCTCGACGGCGACGGGGAGTTCGAGCGCATGGGAGGCGACGGCAGGGTCCGCCACGCCGACGTGAGGGTGGTCTGCGCGTCGAACCGCGACCTGCGAGACGAGGCCCTGCGCGGCGCCTTCCGCAAGGACCTCTGGTGGAGGTTGAGCGCCCAGGTGGTCGAGGTGCCACCGCTGCGGAGCCGCTTCGACGACGTGCTCGCGTACCTCCGCGCGACGCGCTCGGGCCCGGTGTCGACGCTCGACGCGCTGCGCCCCGAGGCCCTCGAGCTCCTGCGGCGCCACGCGTGGGAGGGGAACTTCCGCGAGCTCACCAACTGCGTGCGCCGGCTGCCGATCGCGTCGGGCCCCGGGGACCTCGACGAGGCCGCGGTGCGTCGCGCCCTCGCGGCGGGCGCCCTGTCACGCGTGCCCGAGCCCGCGGTCGAGCCCGAGGCGGTCGACGGCGCCGCGGGTGACTGGGCCGACGTGGTGAGCGCCGCCGCCGCGGCCTTCGCCGAAGACCACGGCCGCTCGGGCCCGGGGTCGTGGTCCGACGTCAGCGCCTTCGTCGAGCAGTACCTCAAGCCCGTGGCCGTGCGGCGCATGGTCGACGCCGGCGCGCCCGCGAAGACCGACCGCGAGCTCGCCCTGCGCGTGCAGGTCGACGTGAAGACCCTGAACAAGCACCGACGACGCTACGACGAGCGCTTCGGTCGCTGAGCGCTCACTCCCGGCGTCGATGGCGTACCCTCGCGCCTCGATGAAGCTCTCCCCTCGTCTCCGTCGAGCGGCCGTGGTGATGGCCGCCTGCGCCGCGATGGTGGGCGGCGTGAACGCGTGGGTCGAGGCCCGCGGCGCGTCGCGCATCCGGGCGGTGGGTGAGCTCTCCCGCGCCGACGCGGTGATCGTCCCCGGGGCGCGGGTGTACCGCGACGGGCGCGTGTCGCACATGCTGGCCGACCGCCTCGACGCGGCCATCGCCCTCTACCGCGCGGGGGTCGCCCCTCGGGTGCTCGTCTCGGGCGACCACGGGACGCGCGGCTACGACGAGGTGAACGCGATGCGCCGCTACCTCGAAGCCCGAGGCGTCCCCGCGGCGCACGTCTTCATGGACCACGCGGGCTTCACCACCTACGACACGCTCTACCGCGCCCGCGACGTGTTCGGCGTGCGCCGCGCGGTGGTGGTCACGCAGCGCTTTCACCTCTCTCGCGCGCTCTTCATGGCCGACGCGCTGGGGATCACCGCCGAGGGCGTCGTGGCCGACCGACGTCCGTACACCGTAGGCGCGCTCGTGCGGTCGAACGTGCGCGAGGTGGGCGCGAGGGTGAAGGCCGCGTGGGCGGCGCTCGCGACGCCGAGGCCGCGCTACCTCGGGCCGCGCATCCCCATCGAGGGAGACGGCCGCGCCACGCGGGGGTGAGGACTGCGTCGCGCGCCTCGCGTACAACCTCCCCCGCGACCCAAGCGCCTCGCCCTCGCTCGGGTCGCACCCCACGGAGACCCCTGTATGAACGCACGCCGCCCCGTAGCCTCGAAGCGCAGCACCGCGCTCCCCACCCTCGTCGCGCTCCTCGCTACCGGCGCCGTGGCCGAGGGCTGCATCACCGAGGCCCACGCGCAGACCCAGCCCCAGGCCGACGCCGGCGTGCGTCACCCCACGCCTCCTCCCCCTCCGCCGCCCCCGCCCGGCGGGATCATGCCTGTGCGCCCCCACCCGCAGCCGCCTCCGCAGCCTCCGCCCCCGCCCGACAACCCCCCCGACGGCGGGCTCGGCAAGGTCAAGCCCTGACCCATCGCTCTATCCCTCCCGCGTAGGGCGCTGTACTCACACGGCATCGCCCCCACCGGAGGACCCATGACCGTCGAGAACGCCGGCGCCCCCGCCGTGCGCGTCGTGGATGGCATCCACGAG
>JAEYZO010000210.1 GCA_023428035.1 Pseudomonadota bacterium
GCGCGGGCGCGGCGGCGGAGCCGATCTCCGTGATGCGGAACTCCACCCGGCGGTTCTGCGCCCTCGCGCGGGAGTTGGTCCCCGACACCAGCGGGCGCGTCTCGCCGAAGCCCTCGGCGCTGAGCCGCCCCGCGTCGACGCCGTGCTCGGTGAGGTAGCGCATCACGCTCTGCGCGCGGCGCCGCGACAGGTCGAGGTTCGCCGCGTCGTCGCCCACGTCGTCGGTGTGACCCTCGATCGACACCCTGCGGATCTCGGGCGTGACCGAGAGCGCGTCGACCACCGCGTTCAACACAGGGAAGCTCGTGCGCAGCACGGTGTCGCGGTTGTTCGCGAAGAACACCGGGCGGTTGATGCGGAGCTGGCCCTCTTCGAGAGACACCAGCCCGGGGCAGCCGTTGCGCCGCGGGTTGCTGCTCGGCGCGCCGGGGCGGTCGGGGCAGGCGTCGACGGCGTCGGGCACGTTGTCGTGGTCGCGGTCGGGCGCGGGGCAGCCCGCGCGCTCGGGGTCGGGGTGAAAGCCCGCGGCCTGCGCAGGGCACTGGTCGACGTGGTCGGTCACGCCGTCGTGGTCGCCGTCGCCGTCGGGGCAGCCCGCGCGCTCGGGGTTGGGGTGCTCCCCCGCGGGCTCGTTCACGCACTGGTCCTGCGGGTCGAACACGCCGTCGCCGTCGGCGTCGGTCAGCGGGCAGCCGCGGCGCGCCGGGTCGGGGTGCTGACCCGCGGCCTCGTTCACGCACTGGTCGTCCGGGTCGAAGACGCCGTCGCCGTCGGTGTCGGGCAGCGGGCAGCCCGCGCGAGCCGGGTCGGGGTGCTCCCCCGCGGGCTGGTTCACGCACTGGTCCTGCGGGTCGGCGACGCCGTCGCCGTCGGTGTCGGCGGGGGGCGGCGGCGCGGCGGGGGGCGGCGCGGGGTAAGCGCGGTGCAGCGTGCACGCCACGCCGGCCAGCGCGTACATGAGGTCGGAGGTGGAGTAGACCGGCGCCTGCGTGCCGGGGATGTTCATGTTGTCGAGCTGCGACACCGCCGCGCGACCGTCGAAGAAGTACCCGAAGCGCACGAAGGGCCCGACGCCGAACCAGCGGCTCGCGCGGATCTCGAAGCCCAGGCCCGCGTCGAAGCCCGGGCGGGTGAGCTGGCCCGGGAGCACCACGCCGAAGTTGCCGTCGATCCAGAGCCGGCCCGCGTTGCCGATCATGGGCTCGAAGCGCAGGCCCGCGGTGAAGTCGATGTAGCCCACCGAGTCAGGGTCGCGGAAGAAGCGCCCCCACGAGGCGCCCACCTGCAGCGAGAGCGCGTCGACGAAGGAGTACGACAGGCGAAGCGAGCCGCGGATCATCGGCGTGCGAAAGCCGATGTCGTCGTTGTCGAAGTCGCGGAGCATCGCTCCCGCGCCGAACTCCAGCCGAAAGCCCCAGGGGGAGACGTCGTTGCCCCGGGGCACGGCGGTGGGGGGCGGGTGAAGGTGAGACGTGAGGTCTTGCGCGGCGGCCGAGGCGCCCAGGGTCGAGGCGGCGCCGGCGAGGCAGAGGGCCATCAGGAACTTCGACGGGTGGTTCACGGCCCCGGTGGGGTATGACACTTCAACGGCGAACACAACGGGGTCGAGGGGCCTCCCGCGCCCTTCACCCCCTCAGTCGGATCACGAGGCGAAGACCCGATGTGGACCCTCTACGCGCTCGGCGCGGCCCTGGTGGCGGTTGCGCTCTATGACATCGTGCAGAAGAAGCACGCGATCCTGAGGAACTTCCCGATCGTGGGGCACTTCCGCTACATGCTCGAGACGGTCGGGCCTGAGCTCAGGCAGTACATCGTCACGGGCAACGACGAGGAGCGGCCCTTCTCCCGCGACCAGCGCCGCTGGGTGTACGCGTCGGCGAAGAAGGAGAACTCGTACTTCGGCTTCGGCACCGACAACGACCTCGAGCGTTCGCCCAACTACGCCGTGGTGAAGCACTCGCCCTTCCCGCTGCTCGACCCGCACCGCGGCGACGCGGCCTACGACCCCGAGTACCGCGCGCCCTGCGCCAAGGTGATGGGCGCGTGGCGCAAGCGCGCGAAGGCCTTTCGCCCGCGCTCGATCATCAACATCTCGGGCATGAGCTACGGCTCGCTCTCCAGCGCCGCGGTCGAGGCCATCAACCGCGGCTGTGACATCGCAGGCTGCTGGCAGGCCACGGGGGAGGGCGGGATCTCGCCCTACCACCAGAAGGGCGGCGACCTCGTGTGGCAGCTCGGCACGGGGTACTTCGGCTGCCGCGGCGAAGACGGGAACTTCTCGCCCGAGCGCTTCGTCGAGAACCTCCGGCGCAACCCGCAGGTGCTCGCGATCGAGATCAAGCTCTCGCAAGGGGCCAAGCCTGGCGCGGGGGGCATCCTCCCGGCGGCGAAGATCACCCCCGAGATCGTGCAGATCCGCGGCGTGCCCATGGGGAGAGACTGCGTGAGCCCCGCGGCGCACCGCGCGTTCAGGAACGCCGACGAGCTCCTCGACTTCGTCGAGAGGCTCTCGGAGCTCAGCGGCGGCCTGCCCGTGGGGATCAAATCCGCCGTGGGCCAGATGCAGTTCTGGGAGGAGCTCACGCGGCTCATGGACACCACCGACCGCGGGGTGGACTTCGTCTCCATCGACGGCGGCGAGGGCGGCACCGGCGCGGCGCCGCTGGTCTTCAGCGACCACGTCGCGCTGCCCTTCAAGCAGGGCTTCGCGAGGGTCTACAAGGTCTTCGCCGAGCGCGGCCTGCACGAGAAGGTGGTGTTCAACGGCGCGGGCAAGCTGGGCTTCCCCATCGAGTCTCTCGTCGCCTTCGCGCTCGGCTGCGACATCGTCTCCGTCGCGCGCGAGGCGATGCTCGCGGTTGGATGCATCCAGGCGCAGCGTTGTCACGACGGCCACTGCCCCACGGGGGTCGCCACGCAGAACGCGTGGCTCGTGCGCGGGCTCGACCCGACGTTGAAATCCGCGCGCCTGGCGAACTACGTGATCGCGCTGCGCAAGGAGGTGCTGCAGGTGTGCCGCGCCGCGGGCGTCGAGCACCCCGCGCTGCTCACGGGCGAGCACATCGAGCTCATCGACGACCGCTTTACGGGCGAGAGCTTGCGCGCACATTTCGGCTACGCCCCGGAGTGGGGGCGCCCCTCGCAGAGCGACCGAGACGCGGTCGAGGCCCTGATGCGCAGCGCGCCGGAGCACCGATCTCCCCCTCGCGTGCGCGTGCCCGAGGCCGCGACGGGTTGACGTCTCGAATCGAGTGCTTCGATTCCAGGGCGTACCCCTAACAAGGAGACACGCCATGACTCAGATCTCACTCCCCCTCGACGAGCCCCCGACGCTGTCGCAGTGGTGGGCGCACCTCGAGCGCACCGGCGTGCTGGCCGCGATGTCGCAGCGCCTCCCCGCGCAAGACGTCGCCGAGTTCGTCGTGTTGAGCTGGAAGCGCTCGCTAGAGGTGATCGACGCCGAGCGCGAGCGCGCCGCCGTCGAGGCCTTCACCGCCGTGCCCTACGGCGTCGCGTGAACCGCGCCGCTCACGACGCCGCGACGTAGTCCTCACCGTCGACCCAGCCCCGAGACGACAACCACGCCCGCACCTCGTCGCGCGCCCCCGCGGCGCCTACCGCCACCACCACCGTGACCTCTCCCTGCCTCAGCGCCTCGACGCCGCGCACCGGCGCGCCCCGCGCGCTTCGCCCTAGCTTCTCAGGGTCGATGTCGACGAAGCCCGACGCCCTCACGCCGTAGGGCTCCAACGAGCGCGCGAGGCGCTTGCCTGTCGCGCCCGCGCCCCAGACCACGACGGGCCTCCGCCTCGCGACGAGCCACCGCGAGAGGTAGGGCGCGCGCACGCCCCGCATCGCCTCGAGCGACTGCGTCGACGACGCGCGCGTCACGCTCCGCGCGTGCTGCCTCCAACGGAGGAACACCCCGGGCACCTTCGCGAGCGACCACCCGGCATCGACGACACGCAACCAGAGGTCCCAGTCCTCGGGGCCGTGCACCGAGCGGTACCCGCCCGCGGCGTCGAGGGCCTCTCGGCGCATCAGCACCGAGGGGTGACACAGGGGCGACTCCACGAAGCGGTCGCGCGCGTGCTGCTCCGGGGTGATCAGCGCGTTCATCCACGCGAGGTAGCGCTCGGTGCCGCCGCCGTAGTCGCCGAAGGGCTCGACCCGCGCGCCCACCACGCCCACCGAAGGCTCCCGCGCGAGCGCGTCGACCTGCGCCGCGAAGCGCCCTGGGAGCGAGAGGTCGTCCGCGTCCATGCGGGCGATGAGCGGATGTCGGGCGCGCGCCACGCCCACCGCGAGGGCCTCCGCCACGCCGACGCCCCCTGCGCTCGCGAGGACCACCCGCGAATCGCCTCGCATCACCCGCCGCACCACCTCGACGCCCCCGTCGGTGGAGCCGTCGTCCACGCAGAGCACCTCGCGCGGGGGGTCGCGCTCGGCCAGGAGCCCTGTGAGGGCCCCCTCGATCGTCGCGCCCGCGTCGCGGAACGGCATCACCACTGAGATCACGGTCGTGGCCCCGCGCGAAGTCCTCAGCGGGGGTGACACACCCGCGCCCCGCGGGTCTACCATCACCCTCCGAGAGCTTCGTTCATGACGCCTGTGACCACGATGCCCCGACTGTGCCTCGCCGTCGCGCTCGCGCTCGGGTGCGCGACCGTAGATGGTGACCCCTATGGCGAATTGCCCGACGCGGGCGAGCTCGACGACGACGTCGCGGCGACCGTCGACCGGGGCGCGCCGACCTTCGACCTCCCCGCGGCGAGAGACGCGCCCGACGCGCCCCCCCTCGACCGACAGGACCTCGACGTCGGCCCGAGCGACGTCGCGCGGGCGGACCTCGTCGCCCCCGTCGACCAGGGC
>JAEYZO010000231.1 GCA_023428035.1 Pseudomonadota bacterium
AACATCACCCGAGGTGATCTCAACATCACCCGAGGTGATCTCAACATCACCCCGGGTGATGTTGGCTACGGGTGTTCAGTGTCTCCTGCCACGATGACGGCGTTGCCGACCCGCTGGCCGTCAGCGCCGACGGGCGCGTCGCGTAGCGAGTGAAGCGGAGCCTCGGTGACGGTCGCGGCGAGACGCACCGGCTGATCCGCCGACGCTCGACGGACGGCATCACCCCAGGCAGTCCCTCCGGTAGCGTATGCGGGCATGCGCACGACCCGCACCTGCCTGCTGCTCGCGGCGCTCCTCGCAACAGCCGCCTGCCGGCGTCGCTTCGAGCGGCGCGTCGCCCGGGGTCACGGCAACGCGCAGCAGGCGCCGCCACCGTCGGAGCCTGTGGCCGCTCTCTACGATCGATCCCCCTTGGAGGGTCCTGGCGACGTACCGCCCATCGTCGTCGTCTACGGCGACGGGCGGGTGATCCGCCGGGTGGGCGACGGCGCAGCCGCACGCCTCATAGAGGGGCGCGTCGCACCCGACGTGGTGCAGGGGCTCGTGCGCGACCACGCGGACCTCGCGCAGGTCGCCCGCTCCACCGACTGCCCCGAGGTGTCTGACGGCGCGAGCGTCGACATCGTGCTGCGGGTGGGCGATCGCCTGGAGGGCCGGCACGCCTACGGCGTCATGCTCGACGATCCCGCCGACGCGGGGTGCACGGCCCCGCCCCCGGCCTTCGCACGCGTCTGGCGCCGCCTCCTCGCCCTGAGGGTCGCCGACGAGCGGCCCTGGCTGCCCGACGCCATCGAGCTGGCGCTGCGGCCCCTCCCATCGGAGAACTCCGGCACCCCCTGGCCACCCGAGCTGCCCGCGCCTCCGACGGCACCCGCGTCGCAGGACGGAGGCGTGGCGTCGGTGGTCGTCGACGGGCGTCACCGCGCGCGAGCCATCGAGTTCCTTCGGTCGGCGGCGTGGACCGGGGCGCTGCTCGACGGCCGCCGCTGGTCGCTGGAGGTGCGTGACCTGGTGCCCGGCCATGCGTTACTGAACGAGGCGAGGGAGCGGCGGTGACCGATCACCCAATCGGGGCAGCCCCACCTGCGGCTGGTATGAGAGGTAGGGAGGGCTGTACCCGTCACGCCACAACCCCGGGAGCCTCGCCGCGCGATGCCAGGCCGCCCTGGAGGGACTACATTCCCCCCGGTAGAGGCTGCCATGAACCCGCGCGCTCCCGCCCTTCTTCTGCTTGTCGCCCTCTCCTCTTGCAGCTCGTCGAGCACCCCTGACGCTTCCGTCGATGTCGCCCTCGACACGTCTGCCGATGTCGCCGGTGACGTGGCCCCGGATGTCTCCGTCGACGCTCATGCCTTCTGCGACATCCCCGCGCTCTACACGTACACCATGGATGGCGGGATCACTCCGACGCGCGAGACGGTGCAGATCGGTCCGGGCCGGCAGTTCACCTTCACCCGCACCCCGCTGAGCGGCCTCGATGCGGGGCCGTGCATGTGCTCCTGCTCGACGATGATCGACTACTGCGCCACCAGCGACGGCGGAACCGTCGACACCCTGCACGTGATCGTCGCCTTCAACGACGCCGATGTGGTGGCGGCCTTCGCCGAGCAGACCAACACCCTCTACGGGCGCGACACCCGCCCGGTAGACGGACAGGTCTTCGTCGTCACCCGAGGCGACGGGCGGCACTTCGAGGTCGGATCCGACTGCGCGGGGACCACCGGCTGCAGGGCGATTCCCCCGGGGCTGACGCGCCTCCGGACGGTGCTCACCGACCTGAAGAACCAGCAGCTCGCCCGACCCGAGTGCGCGCTACTGGGCTCCTAAGCGGTCTCGCATACATTCGCCGACCTTCTCGCGGCCCGCACCACCCGCCGTCTCGTGGACGTCGGGGTGTCGCTACGCTCGATTCCCCGCGCGGTGAAGTCGCTTCGCACCACCGAGCCTGGCACGTCGAGGCCGGTCACCGACGCCCGCCTCGGGGTCGAGGGGTACGAGCTCGTCGCCCGCCAGGACGAGGGGTGCTTCGACCCCGTCACTGGGCTGCGGCTCCTCGACTTCGCGCTGTCGCTGAAGCCAGACTTCGCCGAGGCCCACTTCAACCTGGCGACGGCCCTCACGGAGATCGGCCAGAAGGAGAAGCCGAGGGCGCGCTGGCGGCGCTACGGAGACGTGCCACCAGCCTGCCTACGAGACCCCGGGCACATAGCCCCTCAGCCCCCGTCGCAGCGTTGCGTCGTTGCATCCCTGGCCTTTCGATCCTGACGCCTTTCACGGTCGAGCTCGCGTCGTCGACGCTGCTGGACGCCGACTCGGGGCTGCTGCTCTCCTCGCGGCGACGGAGCTGAGATGACCCACCGTATCTTCTTCGACACCCTCTGGTCGTCGAAGGGGTCGATCGATCGGGGCGCGTGGTCCTACGGTCGACCCTCATGAACTGGCGCTCGCTGCTCCCCGGGCTCTCGCTGCTGGCGCGCTACGAGCCCCAGTGGCTCCGCGCCGACCTGCTGGCCGGGCTCACCGTCGGCGCGATGCTCGTGCCGCAGAGCATGGCCTACGCCGAGCTCGCGGGCCTTCCCCCCAGCGTCGGCTTCTTCGCGGCGCTGCTGCCACCGGTCGCCTACGCCCTCGTAGGCTCGTCGCGACACCTCGGGGTTGGACCGGAGCCTGGCACCGCCGTGCTCGCGGCCACTGGCGTCGCGGCCCTCAGCGCTGGCGACGCGGCGCGCTACCTGGCCCTCATGCCGACCCTCGCGCTGCTCGTCGGCGCGCTCGCCCTTCTAGGGGCCGCGCTGCGCGTGGGCTTCCTGGCGCAGCTCCTCTCGAAGCCCGTGCTCGTCGGGTACATCACCGGCGTAGGGATGACCCTGCTTTCGAGCCAGCTCGCGAAGTTCACAGGCGCGCCCGTCACGGGAGACCAGTTCTTCACCAGGTTGTGGTCCTTCGCTCGCTCGCTCGGCGGGGTGCAGCCTGCCACCATGGCGCTTTCCTGCGTGAGCCTCGCGCTGCTCCTCGCGCTCCGCCGTTGGGCCCCGAAGCTCCCGGGCGCGCTCATCGTCGTGACGCTCTCCACCCTCGTCTCCTGGCTCGGCCACCTCGACGCCCGCGGGGTGCGCCTCGTCGGAACCATCCACGGCGCCCTGCCCACGCTCTCCCTCCCCTCGCTGCGCCTCGCCGACCTCGCGGCCCTGCTCCCCACCGCCCTCGGCATCGTCCTCGTCGGGTACACCGACAACGTCCTCACGGCGCGCTCCATCGCCGCGAAGCGCGGCTACGCGGTAGACGCCAACCAGGAGCTCGCGGGCCTCGGCGTAGCCAACCTGGCCTCTGCGATCGCCGGAGGCTTCCCGGTGTCGTCGAGCGCCAGCCGGACGGCGGTGCCCGCCTCGCTCGGCAGCAGCACCCAGCTGGTGGGCCTGGTCGCTTCCGCCTTCCTCCTCTCGACGCTGCTTCTCATCGCCCCTGCGCTCTCGATGATCCCTCAGTCGGCGCTCGCCGTGGTGATCGTCGCGGCGGCCATCGCGATCATCGACGTGGCCGGGTACCGCTGGCTCTGGAAGGTCAGCCGCGTCGAGTTCTCCGTCGCCGTCGCCACGACCCTGAGCGTGATGGTCTTCGACCTCCTCACCGGAGTGCTGCTGGCGGTGGGCCTCTCGGGTTTCGTCGCCTTCGCGCGCGTCGCGCTCCCCCACGACGCCGTGCTCACCCGCGGCGAGGGCCTCGACGGCTGGGTCGACTCGGACCGTTACCAGCGAGGCACGAGCCTCCCGGGGCTGCTGGTGTTTCGCTTCGACGCGCCGCTCTTCTTCGCGAACAGCGCTCGCTTCCGAGAGCGGCTGGAGGTCGTCCTCGCGCGCAACCCCGGCGAGGAGGAGTGGGTGGTCCTCGACTTCGAGGGCGTCGGCGCCGTCGACTCGACGGCCATCGAGATGCTCTCGGAGCTTCTCGAGTCGCTCCAGGAGAAGGGCGTCGTCGTGGCCATCGCTCGCGCCAACGACCGGGCGCTCACGCCGCTGCAGCGCGCCGGGCTCGTCTCCGACGGGGGCTTGCGGGTCTTCGAGACGATCAACCGGGCGGTGAGGGAGTTCGAGGCCTCGCGCGCCTCGCATGAATCTCCCCAGGCGATCTCCGCTGGGAAGAACGCCGGGCCTGGTGTTCGACTGCGGCCATGACGAGAGTGCTGTTCATTCATGGCCTGGAGTCGGGCCCCAACGGAAGGAAGCCCGTCTCCCTGAGGGAGCAGGGCTACCACGTCGAGAGCGAGCTCATGCCCTGCGGCAGGTCGAGGGCGCTGAGAGACCCCGCGGTGCTCGCCGGCGCGGGCGTCACCCTCGCTGCGATCTCCTGGGCGACCGCGCGCCGGGGACTGCGCGGGCTCGCCGGAGGCGTGTCGCTCGCGGCGGCGCTCGGTCCTCTCGCGAAGGCGGCCATCACCCGCAGGGCCTTCGCTCGAAGCGTGGCCGTGCAGCGAAGGGCGCTCGCCCGAGGCCCCATCGACGTGGTGATGGGCTCCTCCTTCGGCGGCGCCGTCGCGCTGAGGCTCCTCCAGTCCGGCGCCTGGAGCGGACCCACGGTGCTCCTCTGTCCAGCGCACGAGCTTGTCGCCGCCAGGGCGCGAGGCCCCGTCGCTGCGCCGCTCTCCGCGCTCCCTCCCTCCGTCGCCGAGCGGGTGCTGGTGGTGCACGCGCGGCAGGACGAGGTGGTCCCCATCGAGCACTCGAGGCGGCTCGTGGCGGGCTCTCGGGCGAGGCTCATCGAGGTCGACGACGATCACCCGCTCACGGCCACGTCGTCGGGCGCCCAGCTCGGCGCCTGGATCGACGAGGCCCTCGGGCGCTCGCCGATCACCTGAGGCGGACGGCGGGCGACCCTGTCCGCTCGCGGCGAGGAGGCGTCGCGCGGGCGCGAACGATTCGCCTCCTTCGCGCGCAGACCCTACCGTTGGCCCCCGACGACGGCCGAGAGCCCCGTGTCGGGCGAGCTCCGGCCGAGGAAGTGCTTCGCGCCTGGCGCTCCCTCTCCCCCCTTCGCAAGGAACGCCCTCCATGGCCGAGCCGAAGCACGTCACCCTCGACGGAAACACCGCGGTCGCCAACGTCGCCTATCGGCTGAGCGAAGTCATCGCGATCTACCCCATCACCCCGTCATCCTCGATGGGCGAGCTCTCCGACGAGTGGGCGTCGAAGCGCGTGCCCAACCTCTGGGGCACCGTGCCCAGCGTCACCGAGATGCAGTCCGAGGCTGGCGCGGCCGGGGCCGTCCACGGCGCCCTGCAGGCGGGCTGCCTCGCGACCACCTTCACGGCGTCGCAGGGCCTGCTTCTGATGATCCCGAATATGTACAAGATCGCCGGCGAGCTCACGCCGTTCACGATGCACGTGAGCGCGCGCACCGTCGCCACGCACGCCCTCTCTATCTTCGGCGACCACTCCGACGTGATGGCCTGCCGGCAGACGGGCTTCGCGCTCCTCTGCTCGGGCTCGGTGCAGGAGGCGCAAGACCTCGCGGCCGTCGCGCACATCGCCTCGCTCGAGTCGCGCGTGCCCTTCCTCCACTTCTTCGACGGCTTCCGCACCTCTCACGAGGTCGCGAAGATCACCGCGCTCGAGGTGTCCGACCTCGAGGCCCTCGTCAACGCCGCGACGCTCACCGCCCACCGCGCCCGCGCCCTCACCCCCGACAGGCCGCTGCTCCGAGGCGCCGCGCAGAACCCCGACACCTTCTTCCAGGCCCGAGAGGCGTGCAACCCCTACTACGACCGCTGCCCCGAGCTCGTGCGCGACGCCATGCGCCGCTTCGGCCAGCGCACCGGCCGCGGCTACGGGCTCTTCGAGTACCACGGCCACCCCGAGGCCGAGCGGGTCGTCGTGCTCATGGGCTCCGGCGCCGAGACCACCCAGGAGACCGTCGACTGGCTCTGCGCCCGCGGCGAGCGCGTCGGCCTCGTGCGAGTGAGGCTCTACCGGCCCTTCTCCGTCCCCGACTTCATCGCGGCGCTCCCTCGGAGCGCTCGCTCCATCGCGGTGCTCGACCGCACCAAGGAGCCCGGCGCCATCGGCGAGCCCCTCTACCAGGACGTCGTCACCGCCCTCGCGGAGGCCTCCGCCGACGGCCTCTGGGCGGCGGCGACGCCTCGCGTCCTGGGCGGTCGCTACGGGCTCTCTTCCAAGGAGTTCAACCCCGCCATGGTGCGCGCGGTCTTCGATGAGCTCTCCAAGGCCGCCCCCAGGAGGCGCTTCACCGTCGGCATCGTCGACGACATCACCCACCTCTCGCTGCCCTACGACCGCGACTTCGACATCGAGCCCGACGACGTCGTGCGGGCCGTCTTCTGGGGCCTCGGGGCCGACGGCACCGTCGGGGCGAACAAGAACTCCATCAAGATCATCGGCGAGGAGACGAGCCGCTACGCCCAAGGGTACTTCGTCTACGACTCGAAGAAGTCCGGGGCCATCACCGTGTCCCACCTGCGCTTCGGGCCGAGGCCCATCCGGTCGCAGTACCTCGTGCGCCGCGCCGGCTTCGTGGCCGTGCACCAGTGGAGCTTCTTCGAGCGCTACGAGTTGCTCGCCGAGGCGGCCGAGGGCGCCACGCTGCTCATCAACTGCCCCCTCCCGGCCGTCGCCCTCTGGGACGCGCTCCCCCGCGAGGCGCAGGAGACCATCATCGCGCGCAGGCTGAGGGTGTTCGCCATCGACGCGGCGACGGTGGCCCGCGAGGCGGGCATGGGCGCGCGCGTCAACACCATCATGCAGACGTGCTTCTTCGCGCTCGCGGGCATCTTCCCCCGGGAGGAGGCGCTCGAGTACGTCAAGGGCTCGATCAAGAAGACCTACAGCCCCAAGGGCGAGGAGGTCGTGCGGAAGAACTACGCCGTCGTCGACGCGGCGCTCGAGCGCCTTCACGAGGTGACGGTGCCCGCCGCGGTGACGGCCGGTCACGGGCGCGAGCCCATCGTGTCGCGAGGGGCGCCTGGCTTCGTGCGCGCGGTCACCGCGATGATGCTCGCCAACCAGGGCGACCTGCTCCCGGTCTCGGCCTTCCCCCCCGATGGGACATGGAAGACCGGCACCACGAAGTGGGAGAAGCGCAACATCGCCGTCGACATCCCGGTGTGGGACGAGTCCATCTGCATCCAGTGCAACAAGTGCGCGTTCGTGTGCCCTCACTCGGCGGTTCGAGTGAAGGTCTATGACCAGGCGCTGCTGGCGGAGAAGCCCATCACCTTCAAGTCGGTTCCCTTCAAGGGAGGGGACTTCAAGGGCGACGCGTACACCGTGCAGGTCGCCCCCGAGGACTGCACCGGCTGCGGCCTCTGCGTCGAGGTGTGCCCGGCCAAGGACAAGTCCAACCCCCGGCACAAGTCGCTCGAGCTGGCCCCGCAGGCGCCGCTGAGGGCCGCCGAGCGCGACAACTTCGACTTCTTCCTGGCGCTGCCCGACCCCAAGCGCTCTCGCGTCTCGCTCGACGTGAAGGGCTCGCAGTTTCTAGAGCCCCTCTTCGAGTTCTCGGGCGCGTGCGCGGGCTGCGGGGAGACGCCGTACATCAAGCTGATGACGCAGCTCTTCGGCGACCGCACCATCATCGCCAACGCCACCGGCTGCTCTTCGATCTACGGCGGCAACCTCCCCACGACGCCGTACACGGTCAACCGCGAGGGGCGCGGCCCGGCGTGGGCAAACTCGCTCTTCGAGGACAACGCGGAGTTCGGACTCGGGATGCGGCTCTCGCTCGACAAGCACGCCGAGCAGGCGCGCGAGCTCGTCGCCGGGCTCTCGTCGATCATCGGGGATGCGCTCGCGGAGGGGCTGCTCAAGGCCGAGCAGGGCGACGAGCCGGGCGTGGACGAGCAGCGGGCCAGGGTGATCGAGCTGCGCGCGAAGCTCGCCGGGGTCGACGACCCGCGCGCCCGGAGCCTCCTCGAGCTCGCCGACTACCTCGTGAAGAAGAGCGTGTGGATCGTCGGCGGCGACGGCTGGGCCTACGACATCGGCTTCGGCGGTCTCGACCACGTGATCGCGTCGGGCAGGAACGTCAAGATCCTGGTGCTCGACACGGAGGTGTACTCGAACACCGGAGGCCAGCAGTCGAAGTCGACCCCGAAGGGGGCGGCCGCGAAGTTCTCCGTCAGCGGCAAGGGCACGCAGAAGAAGGACCTCGCGATGCTCGCGATGACCTACGGCCACGTCTACGTGGCGAGGGTGGCCTTCGGGGCGAAGGACGCCCAGACGGTGCGAGCCTTCACCGAGGCGGACTCGTACCCGGGGCCGGCGCTGATCCTGGCCTACTCGCACTGCATCGCTCACGGGTACGACCTCTCGCAGGGCGCCAACCAGCAGAAGCGCGCGGTGGAGTCGGGCTACTGGCCGCTCTATCGCTTCGACCCGAGGCGCATCGCCGAGGGCGAGTCGCCGCTGAAGCTCGACTCGGCGCCGCCCAAGGGGCGGCTCGTGGACTTCGCCCGCAACGAGACGCGCTTCCGCATGGTCGAGCAGCAGGATCCAGCTCGCTTCCGCGCGCTGATGGAAGAGGCCCAAGGGGAGATCCACGCCCGCTGGGCGACCTACGAGCAGCTCGCGCTGGCGATGACGCCGCGGGCCAGGACCGACGACGGGAAGGGAGCCTGAGATGGACCTCACCACGCAGTACCTCGGGCTCGAGCTGGAGCACCCCTTCATGCCGGGCGCGTCGCCCATGGTCGACGACCTCGACACCGTGCGGCGCCTCGAAGACTCGGGCGCCTCGGCGATCGTGATGCACTCTCTCTTCGAGGAGCAGATCGAGCGCGAGCACGCCCGCACCGCCCACGACCTCGACGCCCACGCCGACGCCTTCGCCGAGGCCACGTCCTTCTTCCCCCGCGCCCAGGACTTCCGCCTCGGCCCTCACGAGTACCTCGAGCAGATAAGGCGCATCCGCGCGGCGGTCTCGGTGCCGGTCATCGCCTCTCTCAACGGCGTGACCGCGAGGGGCTGGCTCGAGTACGCGCGGCTCATCGAGCAGGCCGGCGCCCACGCGCTCGAGCTCAACCCCTACTACGTCGCGACCGACCCGTCGGAGAGCGCCGCCGTGGTCGAGCAACGCATCATCGACATCGTGTTCGAGGTGCGGCGCCAGGTGAAGATCCCTATCGCTGTGAAGCTCTCGCCCTTCCACTCCTCGCTGGCCAACCTCGCGGGCCGGCTCGAGGTCGCTGGCGCCCGAGCGCTCGTGCTCTTCAACCGCTTCTACCAGCCCGACATCGACGTCGAGGCCCTGGAGGTGGTGCCGCGGCTGGTGCTCTCCGACTCGTCCGAGCTGCTGCTGCGCCTTCGCTGGCTGGCGATCCTCTCCGGGCGCGGCGGGATGCAGCTCGCCTGCTCCGGGGGCGTGCACACCGAGCCCGACGCGCTGAGGGCGCTCGCGGCCGGCGCCGGGGCGGTGCAGCTCGTGTCGGCGCTTCTCAAGCACGGCCCCGGGCGCCTCACTCACATCCGCGACGGCGTCTCTCGCTGGCTCGTGGAGCACGAGTACGACTCGCTCGCCCAGCTCCGCGGCAGCATGAACCTCTCGCACTGCCCCGACCCGGCGATGTTCGAGCGAGGCAACTACGCCCGCATCCTTCAGGGCTGGAAGGGCTGAGGGAGCCTCTCGTCGACCGAGCTACGCCCGGCGCCGCTGGGTACCCGTGCGACCAACCGCGTCGTGACGGGGTCGACGGCGTGGTCTACGTGCGCGCCCGCGTCAGGCCGCGGAGACCTTCACCGCCCGGGCGACACCCTCGACCCTGCGCTCGGCCTCCCACGGCGGGACGAGGGCGGCGCGCTGGGGCTCGGTGAGGGGCGCGAGGGTCTGCGTCCACCGCATCGGCGACAGCGCCAGCATCCGCGTCACGGGCCAGTGCGGCGCGTGCCGGGCATTCGCGCACCGCTCTCCGCGCGGATCGAGTGAAGAGAGAGCGCTACCCGCGCACGACCTTGATCGAGAACATGGGGTTCTGCGTCGCGCCGTAGATGCGGACCCACAGCGGCAGGAGCATCTCCGTGCCGCGCGCG
>JAEYZO010000234.1 GCA_023428035.1 Pseudomonadota bacterium
GCGACCCCGACGCGCTCCTCGACCGCGTCTCCGCCGACGGCGTGGTGGTCGCGTCGGCCACCGTCGCGCACCACGCGCTCGCCGAGCGCGCCCTCTCGCGCGGCCTCGCGACGCTCATCGAGAAGCCCCTCGCGCGCACCCTCGACGAGGCCCGATCGCTGGTGGCCCTCTCGGAGCGCGCCCCGGTGATGGTCGCGCACTCGATGCTGTTCTCCCCCGGCGTGCGCGCGCTGCGGGCTCGGCTCGCCGACGGCTCCTTCGGCCGGGTGCTGCGCGCGAGCCTCACGCGGCGCATGGTGCCCGGGAGCGGAGACGCGCCCATGGCCTGGGGCCGCGACGGCGTGTACCAGACGCTCTACCACGCGGCCTACCTCCTCCTGTCGGCGGCGCCGCGCGGAGAGGCGACGGTGAAGCGCGTCGAGGCCCGCGGGGCGTCGAGGCCCGAGATGATCCGCGTGGAGGCCGCGCTGCCCTCGGGTGTCGCGGGGGAGATCGTGCTCGACGGCACGGCCACCACGGCCATCGACGAGCTCTCGGTGTCGGGCGAGCACGGAAAGCGCCTCGCGTGGGTGCGCGAGGGCGCCGACGAGACGCTGGTGCACGACACGCCGCAGGGAGAGCGCGCGACATCGATCGAGCGCGGCAGCGACGCCGAGGGGATGTTCGCGGCCTTCAGGGAGCTGGCGGTGACGCGCGGCGAGAGCCCCGTGCCCGCGAGGGACGGCCTCGCGGCGATGCTGCTCGCGACGGCGGTGGTCGACGCGCTGGCGGAGCACATCCAGCGGCCCAACGCGCCCAAGCACGTCGCCAGCCCCGCGCTGCGGAGCTAGAGCGCCGGCCCTGGGGCCTCAGTTCAGCACGCCGCTCCACTCGAGGTTGCGCTCGACGATGTTGCGCCGCGTGGGGGGGCCCGCGACGGTGTAGCCCTCGTTGGCGAAGGGCTTGTAGCGGGGGAGGTTGAGCGCGACGAGCTCGGCCATGCGCTCGGGGGTGGTGGGCGCGAGGCGCTTGTCGAGGGCCTGCACGAAGGGGCCGACCATGCCCGTGACGGCGTGCACCATCGAGGGGAGGGTCTCGGTGAGGCGGTCGTAGTCGCGGCGCGTGAGGCGGTCGGCCAGGGGCTCGAGCGGGGGCGTGCGCCAGGCGAAGGTGTAGCGGGCCGAGCGCGCGAAGCCCTGCTGACCCGCGGTGTTGGGCACGACGTCGATGTCGACGGGGATGTGCACGAGCGCGCTCTGGTCGCCCTCGTTCATGCGGCCGACGACGTAGGGGATGTTCACCCTGAAGCGGTTGCGCGGCTGCACCGCGGGGGCCTGCGCGACGCCCGGCCCCGCGGGGTGCGAGGGGTCGTTCATCTCGGGGAAGATCTCCCGCGCGGTGTCGGTGTAGATCCTCACGATCTCGGCCTTCTGGTCGTGGCCGAGCGTCGAGTAGAGGAACATCAGCATGTAGAGGTCGATGTTGCCCGCGACGCAGCGCGACTGGCCCTTGGCGCGGGTGATGGTCTTGTAGAAGCGCTGGGTCGAGTCGACGATCTGCTGCTTCTTCTCGGGCCACCGCAGGCCCTCGCTCTCCCACTTGCCGCCTGGCACTTCATTGAAGGCCTGGTCCTCGAGGAGGTTGTGCGGGTCTGAGATGCGCTCGATGCCGAACTTCTCCGGCGTGCGCCCCCAGGGGGAATTCGCGATCAGGTAGAACGACGAGACCGAGTAGAAATCCATCACCGGGGCGGTGCGCTCGAGGAAGTCCATGATCCGGTCCTGCTTGGCGCGGGTCTCGTGGGGCATGCCCGCGATGAGGAGGACGTGGTTCCAGATCCCGAGCTCGTGGCTGGCCTTGATGAGCCGCTCGACGGTCGCGACGTCGACCCCCTTGTGGATCATCTTCAGCATCGAGTCCTCGGGGGACTCCACGCCGAAGACCAGGCGCATCGCCCCCGCGGCGCGCATCTTCTCGAGGAGCCTCTCGTCGAGCGAGCGCAGGTTGCAGCAATCCGACCAGAGGATGTCGAGCCTCTCGGCGACGAGCGCGTCGCAGAACATCTCGGCGTACTTGTAGACCGAGTTGATCTGCGTATTGAGGAAGTGGAAGTGCTTGCAGTTGTAGGTCTCTGAGAGGAAGCGCAGCCCCGCGACGGTCTCGGCGAGGTCCTCCCCCTCGATCTTGGTGTAGGCGTACGAGCAGAACCCGCAGGGCGCGTTGCAGCCGCGGATGAAGATGTGCGGCAGCACCACGATGCGGTCGTTCTCGAAGCGCGAGAACTTCAGCATCCGCTCCTCGCTGAAGTGAAAGCGCCGCATGATCTGCGCGCCCGTGTAGCGGAAGCGGTCGACGAGGTTCTTGTCGAAATAGGGCACCGCCGCGGGGATCTCGTCCCAGGGCTGCGCGCCGGCCTCCTCCGCGCTGAGGTCGGTGCGCTCGAAGTCCTCCCCGCGCGAGCCCTGGGGCGCTGGCACGTGCGTGACGCCGTTGCGCCGCGTGAGGCTCGACAAGGGGAGCACCGTACCCATCCCCGTCTTCTCGCGCTCGGCGGCGATGGCCGCGGCGCCGGTGTTGGTGTGCACCGCGAGGCCCTTCTGCAGCCCCGTGATGCCCCTCACCTCGGGGTCGAGCGGGTCGAACGTGGGCTCACCCGAGAAGCGCACCGCGCCGTCTTCGTCGCGGTAGAGCACCTTCGGGCCGAGGGCGCGGTTGAGGTCGGGCCGGCGCTTCCAGACGTTGCGAAAGAGCTGGAGCGTGTGCGCCTCGACCTTGCCCACGAAGGCGTAGTCGATGGCGGGGCAGGCCTCCATGACCTCTTTGTAGATGCCGGGCTGGAGCGAGTCGGGCGACGCCTGGAGGCCTCCGATGATCACCGTGCTCCGCGGGAAGCGCTCTTTGAGCGCCTTGGCCATGCACTGCGACATCGCGCACAGGGCCATGACGTTCACGATGCGGTCGAGCACAGCCGAGAGGGAGAGCCCGAAGATGGCCTTCTCGGTGACCCCGAGGGTGTCGAGGAGCTTCTCGGTCTGCGCGCGCAGCGTGTCGTCGGAGCCGTCGAGGAAGCCCTTCACCAGCGCGGCGTCGAAGTACTGCCGCAGGTCGAAGGCCTTGGGGTCGATGGAGCAGGCGTCGCAGATCTGGGCGTCGAAATCCCAGTGCTCCATGTCGCGGTGACCGAGCCGGTACAGGTGCCCCATGATGGCGGGCACGCCGAGCTTCACCATCTCGTACTCGTGCTCCCAGTTGATCTCGAGCACTCGGAACGAGGGGCTGATGAATCCGATGTTCATGGGGTCGGCCTCGCGGGCGGTGTCGCGGTGCGGTGTCTGCGGCCGCGGCGCGAGGCTCGCGAGCACGCGGCGGACGTGGGTCTGCATGGGCTCCCCCGGGTGGCGCTGCAAGCCCCGCGTGAGGAAGGACTCCAGCGCGCCGCGCGTCTCGACGGGCCTGAGCTCGGCCTCGCCGTGCACCGCGACGTAGCGCTGGTCGAGCTTGGTGCACACGGGCGCGAGCTGGCAGCGCTCGCACACCGAGGTCGACTCGCGGCGGTGCGCCGAGGCCCTGCCGTCGAGCAGCACGTCTCCGTCGCGGTTGATCGAGAGGACGTCTTCTTCCGTGAGGTCCGTCGCGAAGACGGCCTCATCACCGAGCAGGCACAGCGGGAAATGCGTGACCGTGACGCTCGCCCCGAGGGAGCGCGCGCGCCGTACGGCCTCGCGCACCGGGGCCATCATGTCGGCGTAGCGGGCCACCAGCGACGGGTCGGCGCCCTCGGCGCCCTCGAAGCAGTGCTTGAAGCGCAGGGTCTTGATGCCCTCGCCGATGAGCGTCTCGGCGATGGAGGGCAGCCGCGCGGCGTTCTTCGCGGTGACCACGGTGGTCGCGCCGAGCACCACGCCGTAGCGCGGCGCGAGCTCCCTCAGGTGGACCATGCCCTTCAGGAAGGACTCGTACGCGCCGGGCCGGGCCATCATGGCGTCGTGCAGCTCGGGCGAGTCTCCGTGGATGGAGAAGTCGATGTGCGAGAGCCCCGCGGCCAGCGCCTCCTCCACCCACGCGCGGCTCTTGAAGCGGATGCCGTTGCTGTTGATGGTGATGGACTCGTAGCCGAGCTCCTTGCCGTAGCGGCAGAGCTCAGCGAAGCGCGGGTGCACCGTGGGCTCTCCGCCCGTGAGGCCCAGGGTGGTGCAGCCCTCGGCGCGCGCCTCGGCCATCTTCGCCCGGATCTGCTCGTCGGAGGGGTTGAGCTCGGGGCGGTTGAGGATGTCGAGCACGCAGCAGAAGGGGCAGCGCGCGTTGCAGAAGGTCGTCAGGCTGATGAGGGCGACGCGGGTCGGCCGGGGAGGGGGCTCCGCGCCGATCACCTTCAGGCGGGTCATCCGGCGGCCTCGGGGTGGAAGGGTCCAGGGCTGAACGTGGCGTAAGCCCCCCGAAGGAACAAGCCACCCCCGGGCCAGAGGGTCACCGAAGGGGTCGGGAGAGCGTAGGGCCGTACACAGACCGGGCGGTCTGTGTACGGGTCACGGCCGAGGGAGGGGGCGGTCACCCGGCCAGAGGGACCGGTCACCGACGGACGCGGATGGAGAAGTTGCCGCAGCTCGTGGTGGCGGAGATGCGGTAGACGCGGATGTAGACCGTCGTGGGCCACGAGACGTTGCGGGTGCTGTAGGCCCCGGCGCCCGCGGGCGAGGCGTTGTCGACGAAGGTCCACTGCGACAGGCCCGAGCAAGAGGGCGCGGCGCCGCAGGAGCCGACGCGCACCTCGAAGCGGATCGACGGGTCGTTGGAGAGGAACTCCACCGTCGGCGTGCCGGTGCCGTGCTGGTTGTAGTCGTAGTTCGTCGGGAACGAGACGACGTACCACTGCTCCTGGCCCGCGGGCGCCGGCACGTAGGTGGTGTTCGAGTTCGACCCGCCAGCGTTGATCGTACCGAGGCTGAGGGCGGACGCGCAGGTACGCGGCGAGCCCTCGTCGGTGGTGCCGTTGCAGTTGTCGTCGACGCCGTTGCAGACCTCGGCGGTCGGCGTGCGGATCACCGTGTTCGCCGGGCACGCCGCGCTCGAGCCCGTGCAGTACTCGGGCGGGTCGCAGGCCGGGATGTTCGCAGTCGCGCGGCACAGCGTCGCCGACGACAGGAACGAGTTGCCGGGGCAGTGAACCGTCCCGTTGCAGGTCTCCTGCACGTCGCACACGCCCGCCGAGGCGCGGCAGACCGTGCCCGTCGCCATGCGAGCGTCGCCGGGGCAGTGGATCGCCGAGCCGTTGCAGACCTCCTGAACGTCGCAGTTGCCCGCGGCGCCGCGGCAGACCGTGCCCACCGCCACGCGAGCGTCGGCAGGGCAGGCGGTCGCCGAGCCGTTGCAGACCTCTTGAACGTCGCAGTTACCCGCCGAGGGGCGGCACACCGTACCCGCCGCGATGCGAGCGTCGGCAGGGCAGGTCGTGCCGCCGTTGCAGGTCTCGGCCGCGGCGCAGTTGCCCGCGGCGCCGCGGCAGACCGTGCCCACCGCCACGCGAGCGTCGGCCGGGCAGGTCGTGCCGCCGTTGCAGGTCTCCTGCACGTCGCAGTTG
>JAEYZO010000060.1 GCA_023428035.1 Pseudomonadota bacterium
CTCGGGGACCGCGCCCGCGCTGCCGCCGCCGAGGGAGGAGCCTGCGCCGACTCCCAGCGTCATCGCGCGCGACGGGCCCAGGCCCCGCGAGCCGCCTCGCCGCCGGGGGCGCTTCTGGGTCGACTTCAGCGCGTTCGCCGGGACCCAGCGCGAGCTGGGGTACTCCGGGAGCTCGTTCAGCCCGACGACCGTCGACGCTGACTTCTACCGGCTGTCCCCCGAGGTCGGCTTCGCGGTGCCCCTCGGCGGGAGCGTCACCCTCGACCTCTCCGTCGGGGGCGCGTTCGGCGACGGAACCGGTCTGAACGGGGCCGGCAACATCGTCGCTGGGATCTCGGGCTCCACACCCGCGGGCTCTGGGACCTTCACCTGGGGCGCGCTCACGACCCTTCCCTTCACGGGGCTATTCGATCGAGTGAGCGAGCGCCTCCTGGGCGCTGCGGCGATGCGGGGGCTCTGGGACTACTGGCGCTGGGCGCTCGACAGCGTCGCGCTGGTCGGCACAGGCCGCTACGACAAGCGCTTCGGGGCCTTCGCGCTCGGGGGTTCGTTGGCCGCGGGGGCCTTGATCCCCTTCGGGAGCCGCGCCGGGGGGGACGGGTCCGAGTTCCTCGCCCAGTTCGGGGTGCACCCCTTCTTCCACATCGGCGAGCGCTCGGGCGTGGCGCTCGACCTGCGCGCGGTGTGGCTCCCAGCGCAGGCCGGCCTGCTCCAACTCAGCCTCGTCCCGAGGGTGCGCGTCGCGCTCGGGAACACGGACCTCGACGTGTGGCTGAACGTCAACCTCGATGAGCCCCTCGGCTTCGCCTTCGACACCTATCGCTACTGGGGCTTCGGTACGACCTTGACCGTCCCGATCTGAGCGTTCGCGCCTTGAGCGGCCGCAACGCGCCCTCGCGCCTGGAGTATCGTCCGCGGCCTGATGGTCGTCACCGTCGAGAGAGGGGTCGTCGCGTGCTGCGCTTGAGCCTCGGCGCGATGCTCGCGCTCGGCGCCTGCGGCGGCCTCCCTCCGCCCGGGATGGCCGACGGCGGCATGTCCGGCGATGCGCCCACCGGGGTCGACGCGGGCGCGGTCGAGGGCGCTGAGGTCCCCTTCCTCGTCGGAGACCGTCGCCGAGTGTTCGTGCCCTCGCGCGGTCGCTACTTGAACGACCACGCCCTCGTGCGCGGCGGCGACGACCGCTGGCACCTCATCGGGATCACCCACGACTCCGCCGGGAGCCCGCAGGAGGAGCGGTCGTTCCTGCACGCGACGGCGCCGACCCTCGACGGGCCGTGGACGGAGCTCCCCGACGCGCTGATGACGCAGATGCCCGAGCGCGTGCTCTGGGCCCCGGACATCTTCGCGCGCGAGCCCGGCCGCTGGACGATGCTCTACTGGGGCAGCACCCCCGACAACCAGATCCAGCGCGCCGACAGCGACGACCTCGTCGCGTGGACGCGGGTGATGTCTCCCGTGCCGGGCGGTCGCGACCCGCACGTCGCGAGGGTGGGCGAGCGCTGGGTGGTCTACTCCGTCGGCGTGCGCGAGAGCCACGGGCAGATCATCGCGACCACCAGCGCCGACCTCACTTCATGGAGCCCGCTCTCGGTGGTGGTCGAAGACCCGGTGCCGAGCTTCGGCTGGGGCAACCTCGAGAGCCCCTGCCTCGTGAGGCGCGGCGCGTGGTGGTACCTCTTCGTCACGCGCACCAGCGCGGCGCCGGCGGACTACGACCGCACCGTGGTGCTCCGCTCCGCCGACCCGATGCGCTTCGAGTGGCGGCCCGTGACCGAGATCGCCGGCCACGCGAGCGAGGTCGTCGAGGAGGGCGGAGCGCAGTACCTCACCTCGGCGGGGTGGACCTCGCAGGTCGGCGAGCCCGCGCGCGGGCTCTCCATCGCGCGCCTCGAGTGGGCGCCGTCGCCTCGCTGACGCCTTGACACCCTCGGGCGCTCCCGTAGCTTCGCGCGCCCTATGCGCTACTCGCGATCGCTGATCCCCACGCTCCGCGAAGACCCCGCGGAGGCGAAGAAGAACCCCTCGCACCGGCTGCTCCTGCGCGCGGGCTACGTGCGCCAGGTGGGCGCGGGGATCTACGAGTTCCTCCCGCTGGGCCTGCGGGTGCTGCGCAAGGTCGAGTCGATCGTGCGCGAGGAGATGGACCGCGCCGGCGCCCTCGAGGTGATGATGCCCGCGCTCTGCCCGAGCGAGCTCCTGAAGGAGACCGGCCGCTGGGAGCTCTTCGGCTCGACGCTCTTCCGCCTGAAGGACCAGCGGGGCAACGACTACAACCTCGGGCCCACGCACGAGGAGGTCATCACCGACATGGTGCGGGGCGTGGTGCGCTCGTACCGCCAGCTCCCGGTGAACCTCTACCAGATCCAGTGGAAGTACCGCGACGAGGCGCGCCCCCGCGCGGGGCTGCTGCGCTGCCGCGAGTTCCTGATGAAGGACGCGTACAGCTTCGACACCGACGAGGCCGGCGCGCTCAAGAGCTACGAGGCCATGCGGGGCGCGTACGACAGGGTCTTCACCCGCGTGGGCGTGCGCTACCGCCTGGTGAGCGCCGACTCCGGCGCGATGGGCGGGAGCACCAGCGCGGAGTTCCAGATCCTCGCCGACACGGGCGAAGACGCTATCGTCGTGTGCCCCTCGTGCGAATACGCCGCGAACGTCGAGGCCGCGGTCGCGAAGCGCGTCGAGGGCGGGGCCGAGACCTCCGCGGGAGGATCGCCCAAGAAGGTCGCGACGCCGGGCAAGAAGACCATCGAAGAGGTCGCGGAGTTCCTCGGCGTGCCCGAGTCGGCGACGCTCAAGGCGGGGGTGTTCATGTTCGGCAAGGCGCAGGGCGACGCGGGGCAGCTCGCGCTGGCCTTCGTGCGCGGCGACCGCCGCTTCAACGAGGTGGCGCTCTCTCGTGAGCTCGGCGCGACGTGGCTGCGCGCGGCCGAAGACGAAGAGGTCTCCGCGGCGGGCCTCGTCGCTGGCTACATCGGCCCGTGGAAGCTCCCCGAGTCGGTGTCGAACATCCTCATCGACAGCGAGGTGTCGGAGTCGAACGACCTCGTGGCGGGCGCCAACGAGTCGGGCTTTCACACGAAGCACGTGAGCGTGGCGAAGGCGCGCGAGGGCCTCGGCTCGCGGGCGCGGGTGGCCGACGTGCGCGCGGTGGGTCGGGGCGACGCCTGCCCGAGCTGCGGCGCGGGCCTCGAGGAGTACAAGGGCATCGAGGGCGGCCACATCTTCGTGCTGGGCACGCACTACACGGCGAAGATGAACGCGCGCTTTCAAGACGCGCAGGGCACCGAGAAGCTGATCGTGATGGGCTGCTACGGCATCGGGGTGTCGAGGCTGGTGGCCGCGACCGCGGAGCAGTGCCACGACGCCGACGGGCTGAAGTGGCCGATGTCGATCGCGCCCTATCAGGTGCTGCTCGCGCCGCTGATGGCCGAGGGCCCGGTGATGGAGGCCGCGGTGAAGCTCTACGAGGAGCTCACGGCGAAGGGCGTCGAGGTGCTCTTCGACGACCGCGACGAGCGCCCCGGCGTGAAGTTCAAGGACGCGGACCTGCTGGGGATCCCCCTGCGGCTCACGGTGGGCAAGAAGACCCTCGACCAGGGCAAGGTCGAGCTGAAGCCCCGCGGCGAGAAGGACGCGGAGCTCATCGAGGTCGCGGGCGCGGCCGAGGTAGTGGCCCAGCGGGTGCGCGCGGCGCTATAACCCCGGAGAATCCGGGCTCAGGCGGCCCGGGTATGATCTGCGTCAGGGTGCCTCGGAGGGGGTCCAGCGTCGGTCGGACCGACGCGGGCGTCGGTGGAGGCGACGTGTGCGTCGGGTGGGGCGACGCCCGCGAGCGCCGAGACGACGCGGGCGATTGCTTTGGGAATCGCGGGCGATTGGTCGGGACGACGCGGGCGTCGGGTGACGACTCGCGGGCGTCGGGTGACGACTCGCGGGCGTCGGGTCGCGGCTCGCGGGCGGTCACTCCTGGTCGAGCCAGCGGCAGACCATCGGGAAGACCTCGTCGCCGGCCTTTCCGCCGAGGATCAGGTCGAGGTGGTCGTAGTGGTCCGAGGCGCCCGAGGCAGGGCCCACGCAGACGTAGGTGCGGTCGCGCGACCCGATGCGCTCCCACGCGGCCTCGACGGCGTGGGCGGGCGCGAGCGCGTCCTGGCTCCCCGCGATGATGAGCGTGGGGACGGTGATGTCGGCGATCGAGGCGAAGTAGTCGTCGGCGCCGTCGTCGCTGTCGAAGGTGCCGTGCCGTAGCCACCGCGCGAACTGGAACGCGACCCCCGAGGGCACGTCGTGGAGCGTGTTCGCCATCACCCGCCGGAGCATCTCGGGCGTGTAGTGCCGAGGACGTAGCCCTCGCGTGATCCACCAGGGGAGCCACGGCGCCATGATCGGCGCGGGCAGGAGCGCGAGGAGCCTGAACGGCACCCGCGGCAGCCCCCGGAAGGGCACCAGCAGCAACGGGATCACGCCGGGCCCGCGACGGAGCCAGTGCTTGTCGAAGCTCACGGGGGAGCCGATGGTGACCAGCCGTCGCACCTCGGTCCCGCGGCGGGCGCCGAGGTGGGCGTAGGCGAGCATCCCTCCCATCGAGAAGCCCACCCAGTCGACCTTGTCGGAGCCGGTGCGCTCGCGCACCTCGGCGAGGGCGGCGGGCACGTCTTGCCGGAGGTAGGTGTCGAAGTTCGCGAGGCGCAGCCCGGGGCCGCGGGTGTTCGCCGCGGCGCCGCGGAGCTCGAGCACCCACACGTCGCGGCCCGCGTCGGAGAGACGTCGCGCGAGGCTGGTCTGCGGGTCGAGCGCGAAGGCCCGGCGGTTCATCGCGAGGCCGTGGCACAACAGCACCGGGGGCAGGGGAGAGGGGCCCGCCCTCGGCCGCAGCCGCGCGAGGACGTAGCGCCCTCCGTCGGCGGCGGTGAGGCAGTGCAGCTCGTCGAACTCGAAGGGCAGCGAGAGGTGCCGCCCGGCGATGGTGACCCACGCGAGCACGAAGAGGGTCAGCCCGAGGGCCGCGAGGAGCACGATCTGCACGATCGACAGGGTCGGCACTCGGGAGATCGTACACGCGGGGGGCGACTGGCGCCTCGTGGCGAAGGTGCGGTAGAGGCGGGCGCGAGATGGCCCTCGACCCGACGCTGCGCGCGCTCTGTGACGCGATCGGCGTGACCTTCAACGACACGAGCCTGCTGGAGCTGGCGGTGACCCACAGCTCCGCCGCGGCCGAGGCGCGCACGAAGCGCAGGCCCCGGCCCGAGGACAACGAACGCCTGGAGTTCCTGGGCGACGCGGTGCTCGGGCTGACGGTGGGGGAGGCCCTCTGGAGGGCGCTCCCTGACGCCCCCGAGGGCGAGCTCAGCCGCGTGCGAGCGGCCGTGGTGAACGAGCGCAACCTGGCCACCATCGCCGCAGCCGTGGGCCTGGGCGACGCGCTGCGCCTGGGCCGCGGCGAGGAGCTGACCGGCGGTCGAACGAAGCCCTCGATCCTCTGTGACGCCTTCGAGGCCCTGGTCGCCGCGGTCTACCTCGACGCGGGGATCGAGGCCGCGCGCGCGCTGGTCGAGCGGCTGTTGTCTCCGTCGATCACGGCGGCGACGGCGCGGGCCGAGGTGCACGTCGACGAGAAGACCGTGCTGCAGGAGCGAGTGCAGGGGGAGCGGGGTGTTACCCCGCGCTACGAGGTGATCGGCGCCGAGGGCCCCGACCACGCCCGACGGTGGACCGTAGCCATGATCGCGGGGGACTTCCTGCGCACCGAGGGGGTGGGGGCCAGCAAGAAGTCCGCGGAGCGCGCGGCGGCGCGGGCGGCGCTCGACCTCCTCGCGTCGGCCCCGCCCACGAAGCCCGAGGAGCCATGAGCGACGCCCGACACGAACTTCGTGTGTTTCGATTGCCCCACGCCGAGGGGCTGCCTCTGCCGAACTACGCCACCGACGGCGCGGCGGGGCTCGACCTCGTGGCCGCGGTGCCCGAGGGCGGGCCCATGGTGCTGCGGCCGGGGGAGCGAGCGGCGGTGCCGACGGGGCTGGTGATCGCGCTGCCCGAGGGGCACGAGGGTCAGGTGCGCGCGCGCTCGGGGAGGGCGTTGCGCGAGGGGCTCGCGGTGTTGAACGCGCCCGGCACGGTCGACGCGGACTACCGCGGCGAGGTGAAGGTGCTGCTGGTGAACCTCGGGCAGAGCGACGTGACCATCGCTCGCGGGGAGCGCGTCGCGCAGCTGGTGGTCGCGCCGGTCACGCGCGTCGCGGTGACGCAGGCGGGGGAGCTCGGCGAGACGGCGAGGGGTGGCGGAGGGTTTGGTTCGACGGGGCGCTGAGCGCAGGCGTACGGGGCCGAGAGGGCGCCGTGGTAGGCTGCTGACGTGCTCCCTGGCGCGTCGAGCTGCCCGTACTGTCAGGCCACCGTCGACCCCTCGGCGACCCGCTGCCCCGCGTGCAAGGGCAACCTCGCGGGGGCCCGCGCGCCCTCCCGCGCCGTCGCGTCGAT
>JAEYZO010000328.1 GCA_023428035.1 Pseudomonadota bacterium
CCCCAGGAGCGCTTGATCTCCCTCGCGCGCCGTCGCGGCGACGGCGCCGACGAGCTCCGCCTCGCCGAGTCGATCCGTCAGTGCAACGCGCTCTCCGACGCGCCCGCGCAGGTGTACGTGCGCCAGCGACGCTGGGGCGACGCCGAGGCCGAGTACCGGCGTCTCCTCGCCGACGATCCCGACGGTAGAGGTCTTCGCCGCGCGCTGATGGAGGTCTCCCGCGCGCGCGGCGACCTCGCCGAGGCCGAGCGCCGCGGGAGGGAGCTGCTCCCCGACGCGCCGGAGGACGACGCGCTGCGCGCCGACCTCGCCGACCTGATGATCGCCGACGGACGACGCGACGACGCCCGCGCGCTCCTCGACGCCGCGCTCTCTCGCCGCCCCGCGGAGCTGACCTCCCTCTTCCGCCCGCGCGCCCTGCTCGCTCGCCGCGAGGACCTCGAGCCCTGGCGCCTCGACGGGCTGCGCGTGCTGCGCGCCTTCGAGGCCTCGGGGCGTCGCTACGAGGCCGCCGCGGTGCTGGTGCTCGACTACACCGTGCGGAGGAACTACCCCGACGGCTCGGCGCTGGAGCTCACGCACAACGTCGTGCGCGTGCAGACCCAGGAGGGCGTCGACGCCTACGGCGAGTTCAACCTCCCGAGCGGCGCGACCCTGTGGCGCATCCGTACGCTCAAGGCCGACGGCCGAGTGCTCGAGCCCGAGAGCGTCGCGGGCAAGGACTCCCTCTCGCTCCCCGACCTGCGCCCGGGCGACTCCCTGGAGTTCGAGTACCTCCGCTCGATCTCGCCGAGCGACGCCGCGCCCGGGGGCTTCAGCGGCGACCGCTTCTACTTCCGCGGCTTCGAGGTGCCCTACGACCGCTCGGAGCTGGTGGTGGTGACCCCGCGGGAGTTGCCCCTCACCGTCGACCCGCGCGGCTCCGCGCCGGAGACCCGCCGCGTCGAGGTGGGCGGGCTCATCGAGTACCGCTGGCGCGTCGACCAGAGCGACCGGATGACCCCGGAGCCCCGCTCCGTCGCGTCGCGGGAGTTCATCCCGAGCGTCGCGGTGGGGCACGCCGCGACCTGGGAGCGCTTCGCCGACGCCCTCCGCGCGAGGCTCATGGAGCTCGACCCCGCGGACCCCGAGGCCGTGGCCCTCGCGCGACGTCTCACCCGCGGCGCGCGCACCCCGAGCGAGCGCCTCGCGCGGGTGCACCAGTGGGTGCTCGAGAACATCCAGCAGGAGGGCGCGGGCACTCCCTTCGAGAGCGCCCCGCGCATGGTGGCCGCGCGCCGGGGGCACCGCACGCGGGTGTTGCGCTACCTCCTCAACCTCGCGGGGGTGCGCTGCGACGTGGGCCTCGTGCGCCTCGGCAACGCCGACGCGACGCGCTCGGAGCTCGCTGACGATCAGACCTTCCAGTCGCTGATGCTCCGCGCGCGCACCGAGCGCGGGCCGCGCTGGATCACCGCCGCAGACGCCAACGCGCCGTCGGACTACGTACCCCCCGCGGTGGCGGGCGGCGACGCGCTGATGCTCCTGCCCGGCGCGCCGCGGGATCGGGTCCCGCCCTTCGACCCGAGCGCCCACACCCGAACGCAGCGGGTGGAGCTCACCCTCGACGCCGAGGGCGGCGGCCGCGCGACGGTGGACGAGCGCCTCGTGGGGTACCCCGCCACCAGCGCCCGCGCCGCCCTGCGACGCATGGACGCCGCCAACCGCGACCGGCAGTTCGAGGCCTACGTCGGCGGCATGGTGACCGGAGCGTCTCTGCGCTCGCTCGACGTCGAGGGCGTGCGCGACCCGCAGGCGCCGCTGGTGATGCGCTACGCCTTCACCGCGCCGGGGATGGCCTCTCGCGCGGGGCGAGCGCTGCGCTTCGACGGGATGTTCCACGCCGAGGCGGCGCGCACCTGGGCCGAGACGCCGACGCGCACGGTGCCCCTGTGGAACGGCGACCCGGTGAACTCGACGCTGGAGCTCGACGTGACCGTGCCCGAGGGCGCCGAGGTGACCTCGCTCCCGAGGGCCGAGGAGGGCAGCGCGCCGGGCGCCCGGTGGTCGCTGCGCTGGGAGCGCACGCCCAGGGGCTTTCGCCTCACGCGCCGCGTCGAGGTGCCCACGGGGCGGGTGAGCGTCGAGGACTACCCCGCCTTCGCGGCGGCGGTGCGCGCCCTCGACGCCGCCGACGGCCGCGAGGTGGTCATCACCCCGCGGAGGTGATCGGTCGACCTCCAGCGCGGCGACCCATCGCCGCGGTGGCGCCCGCAGCGGCGAGTCAGCGGTAGGTGAAGACGATCTCGTGGTCGCAGATGCGGAACGAGTCGCCCTCGCCGATGGGGCGCCGGTCGACGCGCATCCCCTGGAACTCGATGCCGTTGGTGCTCCCCATGTCGACCATCCAGAACTGGCCCTGGTGGCGGATCACCCGCGCGTGCTGACGCGAGACGTTGGGGTCCTTCACGATGAGGTCGCAGCTCTTGTTCGAGCGGCCGATGAAGAACTCGTCCTTGGTGATGGGGTAGCGCTGGCCCTCGAAGACCGCGAAGAGCACCGAGCCCGGGCCGCCCACCAGGCCCGCGCCGCCCATGGGCATCGGGGGCCGCGCCGCGGGGGCAGGCTGGCCGTACCCCTGTCCCATCGAGGGCATCCGCTGCGGCGCCTGCTGCGGCGGCGCAGGGTACCCCGCGGGGGGGCGCGCGCCGTTCATCCCGGGCATCCCGGGTTGCATCATCCCGGGCATCCCGGGTTGCATCCCGGGGCGAGCTTGCGGGGCCATGGAGCCTTGAGCGCCCATGGGCATGGGACCGCGGTTCATGGGCGGGGCGTTGCCCATCGGGGGCATCGGCCGCGCGCTCTGCTGCGAGGGCATGTTGGTCTGGCGGATCCGGCCCTGGGAGCGAGCGTAGTGCCGCATCGCCTCGTTCACGAGGTAGTCGACGGAGCACTCGAGCTCGCGGGACATCTGCTCGAAGACGTCCCAGAGGTAATCGCGGCACTGGAACTGCCGCATCGACTTTCGATTGAGGTCTTCGCTCATGGAGCCGTCCCACCGCCCCGCGCGACGACCGCGACCTCCCGCACGGTGGCCGCCTCGCCTCGGGCGCCCGCTACGCTACACCCGCCCGGCGCCGGGGGTCCATTCCCGCGGCGCCCTGGGGACCCCGCGGGTCAGCGATACACGAACTGGATTTCGTGATCGCAGATGCGAACCAGGTCGCCGTCTTCGATCACCTTGCGCTCGACCTTGCCGCCGTTGAACTCGATCCCGTTGGTGCTCTGCTGGTCCACGATCCAGTACTGGCCGTTGTAGAGCACCACCGCCGCGTGGCGGCGCGACACGTTCGAGTCCCTGATCGTCAGGTCGCTGGTCTTCTGGCCTCGCCCGATGATGAATTCTTCCTTCGTCACCGGGTACTGCTGGCCCTCGAAGAGCGCCACCAGGGTGCGCCCCGGGCCTGGGCCCGGCCGCTGCTGCGGCTGCGGAGCCATCGGCGGCGCCTGCATCGGCCTCGGCGGCTGCGAGGGCCCGGGCCCCATGGGCATCCCCGGGCGACCCTGCATGGGGGGCATCCCCCCCTGCATCCCGCCCTGCATGGGGGGCATGCCCCCGCCCTGCATCGAGGGCATGCGGTTCTGGGGCGGGGGCTGTTGCTGCATCGGCGGCATGCCGGGTCGGCCCTGCATCGGGGGCATCCCGCCGGGCATCTGCGGCTGCATCGGGGGCATGCCGGGTCGGCCCTGCGGGGCGTTCATCGAGGGCATGCCGGGTCGGCCCTGCATGGGGGGCATCCCCCCCGGCATCTGCGGCTGCATCGGGGGCTGCATCGGGGGCATTCCACCCTGCATGGGGGGTGGGCGGTAGCCGCCCTGCATCCCGCGGGGCTCGGGCTGCTCGGGCTGTTCGGCGTAGGGGCCGCCGCGGTCGCGGGAGCGCGCGTAGAGCCGCATCGCCTCGTTCACGAGGTAGTCGACGCTCACGTCGTACTCCTGGGACATCTGCTCGAAGGCGTCCCAGAGGTAATCGCGGCACTGGAATTGTCGCGGGGAACGGTTGTTGGGGTCCGCGCTCATCGCTGCGTGCTTTGTAACAGGTTTCGAGGTTCGGCCGCGAGAGGACGCGGTTGCCCGTGCGGCGAAATGGGACTTCAGCCCGGCTCGGGCGCGGCGGCGGGCTGCGCGGCGGCGGTGAGGGCCTGCCGCAAGCGATCCTTCGCGGCGGTGGCCGCTGCGCCGATGGTGGCCTGCTGCGCGTCGGTCCACCCCTCGCCGGTGATGGGCGTGGTGTTCGACCCGAGCGCCTCGAGCCGCGGGGTGTCTTCCTGCTCGCCCTTGAGCGCCAGGAAGAAGATCCCGAGGAGCTGCGCGGGCTGCGCGGGGTTGTTGAGCAGCGCCCGCATCTGCGCCCTCGGCGGCGGCGTGAGCTCGGCCACCGCCTGCGCGTAGCCGTTGATCTCCGCGAAGGTGTAGCCCGCGAAGCCCGCCCGCGGCGCCGACAGGTGCGCCACGAAGTCGTTGAGCACCGCCGTGCCGCCCAGCCGGATGATGGCCTCGCCGGCCTTCCACCGCAGGGTGAAGGCCTGGTTCGCCGCGCCTCCGTTCGCCTGGTCGAAGAGCGTGAAGAGCTGCGGCAGCGCCTCGCGGTGGCGGCTCTCTCCGAGCCGGTCGACCGCGAGCCCTCGGAGCTCCACGTCGCAGGTCGGGCCCTCGGCGCAGTTGGCGACCTCGAAGAGCCCCGCGGTGTTGGCCGAGGTCACCGCGCCGCTCATGGCCGAGAGCGCGAGCTTGCGGCGAGGGAGCGGGGCCGCGGCGTCGCGGGCCACCGAGAGGAGGTACTCCGTGCCCTCGGGGCGGGCGAGGGTGCGGATCGCCTCGAAGAGCAGGGTGAGGTACTGGTCGCGCAGCGCGCCCACCGCGCGCTGGATCGCCGCGGGGGCGGGGGCGCCCGCGT
>JAEYZO010000416.1 GCA_023428035.1 Pseudomonadota bacterium
GGGTCGACCGGGGGCATGGCGGGGGTCACCAGCGGGAGCACGACGTCGCCCGGCTCCGGGGCGAGCGACGCCGGCGGGCGGATCGAGCCAGGGCCGCGGTCGCGGCGCGGGAGCGGGAGCTCGGGGAGGGCGCCGCCCTCCCAGGCGCGCGCGAGGTAGGCGTCGTAGAAGCGCAGGGCGCGGTCGGGGGGCTGCTCGACGCCCGAGAGGAGGAGCCGCGGGCAGTTGAGCAGGTCGGAGCGCACGAGGGCGAGGAGGAGCCGGCGGATGCTCGCGGCGAGGTGCTGCGCGCCCTCGCGGGTGGGCCCGTCGCCGCGCTCGAGGGCGAGCTTGATGTTGTCGAGGTCGACGTTGACCTCGAAGGCGCAGGCCATGAGGTGCAGCGCCCCGTCGACGTCGGAGAAGCGCGACTGCGGGCGGCGGTCGACCCGCGCGACGCCGTGCGCCTCGGCGTGCTGGATGCACACCCCCACGCCCTCAACCAGCTCGCTCAGCCGTTGGACCTCGGCCTCGACGGTGCCGCGCAGGCGCATCGAGAGGTCGAGGGGCCAGCGCCCGGCCTCGGCGGCGGCCTTCATCCTGAGGAGGCCCATCAGCGCGTCGGAGGGCTCGACGATCATCGCCAGCGGTCGGGTCATCGCGGCCGCGGCCACGCTAGCCGATGTGGTCGCCAAACGCGAACCCGCGGTGGACGTAGGCGCGGGTGTCAGCGCGTCGCCGCGGAGGCCGCGGGGGGCGGGTCGCCGGGGTCGAGGCGCCGGGAGACGTCGTTGCGGAACGCGATCACGATCACCGCGCCGACGAGGCAGAGGCCCAGGACAGAGGCGGTCTGGCGCACCCAGAGGGGCGCCGGCCGGCGGAGCACGCCCTCGGCGCCGAGGAAGAGCAGGTGGCCGCCGTCGAGGGTGGGGATGGGCAGGAGGTTGATGAGCCCGAGGTTGATGCTCACCAGGGCCATGAGCCGGAGGAAGGTCATGAGGCCGTCGGCCGCGGTTCGGCGCGAGACGTCGTAGATCATGATGGGCCCGCCCACGGCGGAGACGGGCACGCGGCCCTGGAGCACGCGGAGGATTCCGGTGGAGAGGAAGCCCACGGCCTCGGCGGTGTGCCGGAGCGCGTTGCCGAGCGCGTAGCGCACGGGGTTGGGGTTGGGGATGGGCGCCTCGGCCTCGATGGGCACCCAGTGGTGGATGGCGGGTCGCAGGCGCGCGACGCGCTGGCCGAACTCGTCGGTGAACCACGCGGGCGAGACCGTGAAGCCGCCGACGGACTCGCGGCCCTCGTGGTCGAAGCGCAGGGTGCGCAGGCGCGCTGGGCCGTGGGTGAGCGACTCGTGGAAGCGCTCCCACGACGCGGGCACGACGCCGTCGAGGGAGACGACCCGGGCGCCGCGGCGCAGGCCCATCTGGTGCTCGGGGGAGTCGGGCTCGACCTCGGCGACGTAGAGGTCGGGAGACTCGACGCCGGTGCGGGCGGTGACCTCGCCGGTGCCGGGGGAGGGGGTGATCTGCGCGAGGCCGGGGTCGAAGACCTCGAGGTCGATGAGCCCCCCCGAGGCGACGGGGTCGAGGCGCTGGGGCCGGAGGAACGCGAGGGGGACCGTGGCGCCGCGCGAGCGCTGAAGGGCCTCTTGAAGATCGGCCCAGCGGCGGATCGGGTTGCCCGCGTACATGGTGACGCGGTCGAAGGTGCGAAGGCCCGCGATGGAGGCGGGGGTGCCGGGGGAGCGCACGCCCACGACCGGGAGGGGGAAGCCCGGCGCCACGCCCAGGAAGCCCGCGACGGCGTCGACGTCGAGGGGCTGCTCGGCGCGCACGGGCTCGGGGGTGACGGGAACGACCAGCGACTCGTCGCCGCGGAGCACGGTGAAGCGCAGGGGGCGCGAGGGCGAGGCCGCGATGGCCGCGCGGATCTCTTCGAAGGAGGTGATGGGCTCGCCGTCGATGGCGGTCACGCGGTCGCCGGGGAGGAGCCGGCCCTCGGCGGGGTAGCCCGAGGCCACGGTGCCGATCTCCGGCGGCGTGAGGTCGGTGCGCCCGAGGAAGACCACCAGGTAGAGGAGCACCGGGAAGAGCAGCGACATCGCGGGGCCCGCGAGGACGATGACGAAGCGCTTCCAGATGGGCTGGGCGTTGAAGGCGCGGGGGGCGTCTTCGGGGGCGACCTCGTCGCCGGGCTCCTCGCCGAGCATCTTCACGAAGCCCCCGAGGGGTACGAGCGAGACGCAGTAGTCGGTCTCGCCCTGCCTCCAGCCGAAGAGCCGCGGGCCGAAGCCCAGGGAGAACTTCAGCACCTTCACCCCGAAGAGCTTCGCCCACGCGAAGTGCCCGAGCTCGTGCACGAACACCAGCGCGCCGATCAGCACCACGAAGCGGAAGACGTTCTCGAACACGGCGCGGGCCGCGAAGCTATCACACGCCCCCTGCGCGTTCTTTGACCCCGCCTCGCGCGCCGCGCTCCGATGCGCGGCGGGGATGGCACGGGCTCTCCCTCTGGCCGCGCTCGGCGCGGCGC